>NZ_JBHUWW010000006.1:0-138888 GCF_042669755.1 Kitasatospora sp. NPDC057223
CAGTCGGCGCGGGGCCGCGGCACGGCCGGACATCGAACCCGTGGGCGGTCAGACGTTGACCCCGTAGTCGGTGGCGATTCCCCGCAGACCGGAGGCGTAACCCTGGCCGATGGCCCGGAACTTCCAGTCGGCACCGTTGCGGTAGAGCTCACCGAAGACCATCGCCGTCTCGGAGGAGGCGTCCTCGCTCAGATCGTAGCGGGCGACCTCGGTGCCGTTGGCCTGGTTGACGATCCGGATGAACGCGTTGCGGACCTGGCCGAAGTTCTGCAGCCGGGCGTCGGCGTCGTAGATCGAGACCGGGAAGACCACCTTGGTGACGTTGGCCGGGACGGCCGCGAGGTCGACCTTGATCTGCTCGTCGTCGCCGTCACCGCCGCCGGTGAGGTTGTCGCCGCTGTGCTCGACCGAACCCTCGGGGCTCCTGAGGTTGTTGAAGAAGACGAAGTGCTGGTCGGAGACGACCCGGCCGGCCTCGTTGCACAGCAGCGCGCTGGCATCGAGGTCGAAGTCGGCGCCGGTGGTGGAGCGGACGTCCCAGCCCAGACCGACGATGACCGCGGTCAGCCCCGGGGCCTCCTTCGTCAGCGAGACGTTGCCACCCTTGGCCAGCGAGACTCCCATGATGCCCTCCTGCGGACTCCCCCGCGCCGGACACGGAACGCCCGGCTCTCTATCGGTACGGGCCTACGAATCTACAACACTGTAGAGACTTCGAGTATCTGTCCGGCCGTCACCACGACCGGCCGCACCCGCGCATCCACTGCCTGCGGCCCCCGCCCGGCCGCTGGCTAGGATGGACAGCGCCTCCCGGCAGCACGGGCCGGCGCAACCGGAGAAAGAGGCCGCCATGGACACGGACACCGAAGGGGAGACCTCCGGGTATCCGCGGGTGCGCAGGCGCGGGCAGGGCGAGCTGGAGGCGCAGGTGCTGGCCGCACTGCAGGCGGCGCCCGGCCCGGCCACGGCGGTCTGGGTGCAGCAGCACCTCGGCGACGGCCTCGCGTACACCACGGTGATGACGATCCTGTCCCGGCTGCACGCCAAGAAGGCGGTCTCGCGCAGCCGTTCGGGCCGGTCGTACGTGTGGCGCGCGGCCTCCGACACCGCCGGGCTCGCCGCCCTGCGGATGCGCAGGGTGCTGGACAACGAACGCGACCGCGACGCCGTGCTGGCCAGCTTCGTCAGCACCCTGCTGCCCGACGACGAGAACCTGCTGCGGGCCCTGCTCGACAGCGCCGCCGACGACGGGAGCTGACCGGATGGGCGTCTTCGTCTTCCTCCCGCTCGTCCTGCCGCTCACCGCCCTGCCGATCGCCAGGCTCGCCGAACTCCATCTCCACCCGCGCAGCGCGGCCCGCCTGCTGACCGGCATCAGCGCGGTCATGGCGCTCTGCAGCACGCTCTGCCTGGTGCTGCTCGGCGTGATCGGCACCGCCCAGATCCCCGGGAACCCGCTGCCGGACAGCTGGTCCGACCCGGTCGTCCGCGACGTGGTGCCGTTCCACGAGGTGGTCGGCTTCACCGCGATCGCCCTGCTCTGCGCGGTGGCGCTCTCCTGTACGGTGACCGTCCGCCGCCACCTGCGGGTCCGCTCCCGCGCCCGGCACGCGCTGGCCGGCCTGCCGCACGGCCGCGACCTCGCCGTACTGCCCGACCCGGACCCGTACGCGTACGCGCTGCCGGGCCTGCCCGGCCGGATCGTGGTGTCCACGGCGATGCTGGACGGCCTGGCCGAGGACGAGTGCCGCGCCCTGGTGGCCCATGAGCGGGCCCACCTGACACACCGGCACCACCGCGTCCTGATGACGAACCAGCTCGCCAGCTGCGTGAACCCGTTCCTGCGGCCGCTCCAGCACGCCGCCGCCTACAGCACCGAGCGGTGGGCCGACGAGGAGGCCGCCCAGGCGGTCGGCGACCGCCGGCTGACGGCCCGCGCGGTCGCCAACGCCGCACTGCTCTCGCACCGGGCCGCGCACCGGCCGGCCCCGACCGGACTGGCCGCCTTCGCCGCCTCCGGCCCGGTGCCGCGCCGGGTCGCCGCCCTGCTCGGGCCCGGCCCGGTGCCCGGCGGCTGGCCGCCGGCGCACAGCCCGGTGGGCCTGGCCGCCATGATCGCGGCGGCGGGGACGGCGGCCTCCGCGATCTCGGCGCTGAACGCGGCGGTGGCGCTCCTGCTCGTCCTGAAGGCGGCGACGCCGCTCTAGACGATCCGCTCCCGGGGCTCCGGTGGTTCGGGCGTCGAGCGCGGACGCCCCTCCTCCCTGGTCAGGAGCCGGCCGCTGCCGCGGGTGCCAGTCGTGCCACCGGTGGCAGCGGTGCGTGGTGCGGGCAGGCTTCGAGCGCCTGGATCGCCAGCCCCGCGAAGCGCCGGGAGGCCGTGACCCGGGTGGCGGTGGATGCGGCGTGGATCCCCTTGTTGGCCATGAGGACGAGAATGAGGTCGTCCAGGACGAAGTCGGGCCTCAGGTGCCCCGCGTCCTTGGCTCGCTGGGCCAGGCCGGCCACCGCCTTCACCGTGTACTCGCGTCCCGCGACATCCGGCGCCCCCGGGAGGGTCGACAGGAAGGCTTCGGTGAAGCCCCGATCGCGTGCGTGCAGCTCACAGATCCTCTCGATCACCAGGCAGAGGCCGCGCCAGGGATCGGGGTCCGCGCACCCCTCGTCGACGATGGTGCGGCAGGCGTGCAGCTGGTCGGCGAAGGCTTCGGCGACCAGCGCCTGCTTGGTCGGGAAGTGACGGTACAAGGTGGCGGGCCCCACCCCGGCACGCCGCGCGATCTCCCGCATCGGCACATCCAGGCCCTCGGCCGAGAACAGCGCTCGGGCCGCATCCTGGATGCGGTTGCGGTTGTCCGTCGCGTCGGAACGCAGCTTGTGAGGCAAAGGGTCGGTCACCACTCTCACTTTACCCAAACGGACGGGGGCGTCCGTTACCGTCCGGAGCGTAGGAGCCCAGGCCCCCTTTCCGCCCGGCGGCGATCGGTGACGGGGGTGGAGCAGGGCCGTCATCGGGCGGCCCGAGAAGGTGGAGGCAACAGTGAAGGCAATCGTGATCCGGACGTACGGGGGCCCCGAAGGCCTGGCCGTTGTCGACCTGCCGGCACCCGTGCCTGCCGCCGGGCAGGTGCTGATCGCCACCGAGGCGGTGGGCGTCGGTGGCGTCGACACCTTGATCCGAAGCGGGGCTCTGGCCGCCTACGGCTTCAAGGAGGGCCACATCCCGGGTGGCGAGGTGGCGGGCACCGTGACCGCGGTCGGTGACGGCGTCGACGCGTCGTGGATCGGCCGGCGGGTGTGGGCCTCCACCGGCACCGGCGGAGGCTACGTCGAGCAGGCCGTCGCGTCGGCCGAGGAGGTCGTTGCGCTGCCCGGGGGCCTGTCCGCCGTCGACGCGGTGACGCTCGGCAGCTCCGGCGTGGTGGCCCACTTCGGGCTTCGCCACGCCCGGTTCGCTCCGGGGGAGACGGTCCTGGTGCGTGGCGCGGCCGGCAGTATCGGGATCATGGCAGTGCAGCTGGCGGCTCGCGGCGGCGCCGCCGCGGTGGCGGTCACGACGTCGTCGGCCGAGCGCGGCGAGCGGCTGCGCGGGCTCGGTGCGACCCACGTGCTGGACCGCTCCGGCGGCGGAGCGGAGGGGGCTCCCACGGGCTACGACGTCATCATCGACGTCGTGGCCGGCCAGGACATGCCGTCGTTCCTCGACCGGCTCAACCCGAACGGCCGCCTGGTGGCCGTGGGCGCCGTCGCAGGTCAGCCGCCCGCGGACTTCGGCACGAAGATCATGGCGGCGTTCCAGAAGTCGATGTCCTTCGCCGCCTTCAGCGCGGCCACCGTCACCCTGGCCGACCGGCGTTCCGTGCGCGGCGAGCAGTTCGCCGCAGCCGGTCGCGGCGAGATCGGAACAGTGGTGCACGAGGTGCTGCCACTGGACGAAGCCGTACTGGCGCACCGGAGGATGGCCGCGGGTGAGGTCTTCGGGAGGATCGTGCTGACACCGTAGTCGAAGGCGCGTGGTGGCTCCGGGAGTTCGGCCGGCGGAGGCTGTGCGTGCCGGTTCCTCGTGCCACCAGCGGCTCGGCGTCGGGATGGAGCGCGAACACGCCGACGCTGGAACCGCGGCCGCAGAAGGGTGCGTCAACCCGCCCGTCCGGGCAGTCGGCTGACGGTGCATCGCGCGACATCGCCGCCCGCACCGGCGGGCCCGGCCGCAGGGGCTACCCGGCCTGGAGCAGCACGCGGTAGCCGGCGATCAGCGCGCCGAGGCCGGCCTCGAAGGCCTGGTCGGCGCGCCGGCGGCCGGTGGGGACGGCGTCCAGGGCGGCGGCCAGCCGGGGGGAGCTGTCGCGGGCGACGGCGTCGACCATCACCGGCGGGGCGACCAGGTCGAGGGCGGAGCCGAGGACGAAGCTCTCCAGGGCGGTGATCAGCGCCATCACCTGGCCGGCCGGGAACCCGGCGTCCTCCAGCGCCGCCACCGCGCGCTCGTAGAGGTCGTGCATGAACGGCTCGGAGAGCGGTGCGGTGGCGAGCAGCCGGATGATGCCGGGGTGTTCGGCGAAGGCGTCGCGGTAGGAGTGCGCCCAGGTGGCGAGGGCCTCGTCCCAGGGCAGGTCCCAGACGGTCTGCCCGCCGATGGTGCGGACCAGCTCGGCGCGCATCATGGCGACGATCTCGGCCCGGCCGGCGACGTGGTGGTAGAGCGCCGACGGGCTGACCTTCAACACCCCGGCGAGGGCCGGGATGGTGAGGTCGCCGGACTCGTCCACCAGGTGCAGCGCGGCCTGAACGATGCGCTCGCGGTCCAGCAGCGGTGTCCGTGGCCTGCCCATGTGTCCCCCTTGATCGCCCGGTCGCCCGGCCCGGAGCGGTGCTTCCGGCCGCGGCCACCGTCATCCAAATGTTACTGAATGACTTTCAATAAAACTCTTCCGCACGTCGCGGCCCTGCGCCTACGTTAACCGAACCCCATTCAGTTCCACAGGGAGGACGTCTCGCGCATGCGTGCCGACATGCTCTTCACCGGCGGCCGGATCCACACCGGAGACCCCGCCGCCCCCGTCACCGACGCGCTCGCCGTCACCGCCGGCCGGATCACCGCGCTGGGCGCGGCGGCCCTCGCCCAGCGGGGCGGCGCCACCCGGGTCGTCGACCTGGCCGGCGGCGCACTGCTGCCGTCCTGGGGCGACGGGCACGTCCACCCGCTGCTCGGCGGCGTGGGCCTGCGCGGCGTCCCCGTCCGCGACTGCACCAGCCTGGCGGAGGTCGTCGAGGCCGTCCGGGCCTGGGCCGCCGAGCACCCGGAGGCCGAGTGGATCCGGGGCGACGCCTTCGACCCCTGGCTCGCCGAGGGCGGACTGTTCGACGCCCGGCTGCTGGACGCCGTCGTCCCCGACCGGCCGGTGCTGCTGCGCACCATGGACCACCACACCGGGTGGGCCAACAGCGAGGCGCTGCGCCGGGCCGGGTACACCGCCGGCACGCCGCAGCCGGCCGGCGGCGAGATCGTCCGCCGCCCGGACGGCGAGCCGCTCGGCACCCTGCGCGAGTTCGGCGCCCTCGACCCGGTGCTGGCACTCGTCCCCGCGCCCTCCGCCGACGAACAGCTCGCCGCCCTGCGCGAGACCACCGCGGCGCTCGCCGCCGCCGGCCTCACCTGGGTGCAGGACGCCTGGGTCGAATCCGCCCAGGTCGACATCTGGCTCGCCGCCGCCCGGGCGGGCGCGCTGTCCGTCCGGGCCGACCTGGGGCTGCTGCTGCAGCCCGACGGCTGGCGCGGGCGGCTGCCGCAGCTGACCGCCGACCGGGCCAGGATCGAGGCCGGGGGCGGCGGGCAGCTCAGCTCGCACGCGGTGAAGTTCTTCGCCGACGGCGTGATCGAGTCCGGCACCGCCGCACTGCTGGAGCCCTACACGGACTGCCCGCACTCGCACGGCAGCGCCAACTGGGAGGCCGCCGACCTGGCGGACGCCGTCACCGCCGTGGACGCGCTCGGCTTCCAGCCGCACATCCACGCCATCGGCGACCGCGGCGTCAAGATCGCGCTGGACGCGATCGAGGCCGCCGGCCGCCGCAACGGCCCGCGCGAGCGCCGCCCGGTGATCGCCCATGTCCAGCTCGTCGACCCGGCCGACCTGCCACGCTTCGCGCAGCTCGGCGTGATCGCCAACTTCGAGCCGCTCTGGGCCCAGACCGACCCGCTGATGACCGAGCTGACCCTCCCCCGGCTCGGCGAGCCGCGCGGCTCCCGGCAGTACCAGATCGCCGCCCTGCTCGGCAGCGGCGCCCGGATCTCCTTCGGCAGCGACTGGCCGGTCACCCGGTACGAGCCGCTGGCCGGCATCGCCACCGCCGTCACCCGCCAGACGCCGCAGGGCCTCCCCGAGGGCGGCTGGCTGCCCGAGGAGCGGATCACCCTCGGCCAGGCGCTGGCCGCCTACTCCGCCGGCGTCGCCCACCAGGCCTTCGAGGACGGCCTCTGGGGCGTCCTGCGCCCGGGGCTGCGCGCCGACCTGGTGCACCTCGCGGCCGACCCGTACGACGTGCCGGCCGGCGCCCTTGCCGACGTCCCGGTGCTCGGCACCTGGCTGGCCGGCCGCCCCACCCACCTCGCCGCGACGGCCCCCGCCGCGCGCTGAACCGGCCGGCGCCGCCGCACCCCCTCGGCTGCCCTACCCTCGTTCGTAGACCAAGGAGAGCTCCCCCATGACCCTGCCCTCCGACGCCCCGGCCACCTCCGCCGCGGCCAGACCTCCCGGCACCTCCCCCGCCCCGGACGCCGCCGGGCGCAAGCTCGACCGGGGCATCCTCGGGGTCGGCGACATCGTCTTCTTCGTGGTCGCCGCCGCCGCGCCGCTGACCGTGATGGCCGGCGTCGCCCCCTTCGCGATCGCCTTCGGCGGCATCGGCGCGCCGGTCGCGTACCTCGCCACCGGCGTGGTGCTGGCGCTCTTCGCCGTCGGCTTCACCACGATGACCGCGCACATCAAGAACGCCGGAGCCTTCTACGCGTACATCACCCGGGGCCTCGGCCGCCCGGCCGGGCTGGGCGCCGCGCTGCTCGCGGTGTTCTCGTACAACGCGATCCAGATCGGCATGTTCGGCGCGTTCGGGTACTTCGCCCGGACGACGGCGAACGACCTGCTGGGTGTCGACCTGCCGTGGCCGGTGTGGGCACTGGCCGGCGTGGTGGTGGTCTGGTTCCTCGGCTTCCGGAGCATCAACCTCGGTGCGAAGGTGCTCGGCGCCCTGCTGGTCGCCGAGACCGGGATCCTGCTGCTGCTCGCCGTCGCCGTGCTGGCGAAGGGCGGGGCGCACGGGCTGAGCCTGTCCGCGCTGGCGCCGTCCAACGTCCTTCAGGGCGGGATGGGCGGCGTGCTCGGCCTGTCCTTCGCCGCGTTCGTCGGTTTCGAGGCCACCGCGATCTACCGCGAGGAGGCCCGCGAGCCGCAGCGCACGGTGCCGCGGGCCACGTACGTGGCGATAGCGTTCCTCGGCCTGTTCTACACCTTCATCACCTGGATGATCATCCAGGCCTTCGGTGACACCGAGGCCGTGGCGGCGGCCACCGAGGACCCGTCGGGGATGTTCTTCACCGCGATGACCCACTACGTGGGCGGCTGGGCAACGGACCTCCAGCGGGTGCTGATCGTCACCAGCCTGCTCGCGGCGCTGCTCGCCTTCCACAACACCATCACCCGGTACGGCTACGCGCTCGCCGCCGAGGGCGCCGCCCCGGCCGCGCTCGGCCGGGTGCACCCGAGGCACGGCTCGCCGTGGATCGGCGGCGCGGCGCAGTCGGTGCTCGCGGGCGCGGCGGTGGCCGTGGCCGCGGTGATCGGCGCCGACCCGTACAACCAGTTCTTCCTGTGGGTGAACTCGCCCGGTGTGGTGGGCATCCTGCTGCTCCAGGCGGTGGCCGGCTTCGCGGTGTTCTCGTTCTTCCGGCGCAACCCGGGCATCACCACCGCCGGGCGGTTCCGCACGGTCGTCGCGCCGCTGGCCTCGACGGTGCTGCTGTGCGGCGCCACGGCGCTGGTCTGCTGGAAGCTCGACCTGTTCACCGGCGCCGGCCCGGGCGTCAACTGGCCGCTGATCGCGATCGTGCCGGTGGTCTTCCTGACCGGCGTCGCGCTGGCGCTGCGGCTGCGCTCGCGCCGCCCGGAGCTGTACGCCCGGCTGGGCACGACCGAGGCCGACCCGGCGGACCTCGCCGCCTGAGAGCCGTCCGCCGCACTCGGTGATCACCCGTTCGGCCCCGCCCGTCCTGCGCGGCTGGGCCGGACGGGTGAGGCTGGCGACGAGCCCTGCCCGGCCCCGCCGGGCCGGGCACCGCCGCCACCGTCCCAGCAGCACCGCCGTCGAACGGAGAGTCGCATCCCATGAAGGCCGCCGTCGTCAAGGACTTCACCGCCCCGCTGGAGATCGAGGACCGTCCCGTTCCGGAGCCGGCCCCGCACCAGGTCCTGGTCCGCCTGGAGGCCTCGGGCCTGTGCCACACCGACATCCATGCCGCCCACGGCGACTGGCCGGTCAAGCCCACTCCGCCGTTCGTCCCCGGTCACGAGGGCGTCGGCATCGTCGAGGCCGCCGGCGAGCAGGTCCGGCACGTGGTGATCGGCCAGCGCGTCGCCATCCCCTGGCTCGCCGACGCCTGCGGCCGCTGCGACCAGTGCGTCTCCGGCTGGGAGACGCTCTGCCTCCAGCAGCACAACAGCGGCTACTCGGTGGACGGGGCGTACGCCGAGTACGCGCTCGCGCACGGCGACTACGTCGTCCCCGTCCCCGAGGGGCTGGACCCGCTGGACGCCGCGCCGCTGTCCTGCGCCGGGGTGACCACGTACAAGGCGGTCAAGGTCTCCGGCGCCCGCCCCGGCACCCGGGTGCTGGTCTCGGGCATCGGCGGCCTCGGCCACCTCGCCCTGCAGTACGCGCGGCTCACCGGCGCCGAGACCATCGCGGTGGACATCACCGACGACAAGCTGGCCCTGGCCCGCGAACTCGGCGCCGACCACGTCGTCGACGCCCGCACCCAGGACGTCGCGGCCGAGGTGCAGAAGCTCGGCGGCGCGCACGCCGCGATCGCCGTCGCGGTCAACAACGCCTCCTTCGAGGCCGCGTACGGGGCGCTGCGGCGCGGCGGCACGCTCGTCCTGGTCGCACTGCCCGCCGAAGGCAGGCTGGAGCTGCCGGTCTTCGACACCGTGCTGAACGGCACCAAGGTGGTCGGCTCGATCGTCGGCACCCGGGAGGACCTGGCCGAGGTCTTCCGGCTGCACGCCCTCGGGCGGACCACGGTGATCCGCGAGTCGCGCAGGCTAGCGGAGGTCAACACCTGCTTCGAGGAGATCCTCTCGGGCCGGGTCACCGCCCGCCTGGTGTTCGACCTGAGCTGACCGGCCCCGGACACGACGGCAGCCCCGGGCGGGGGGACACCCGGGGCTGCTCCGACGACGGCCTCGCGGGGGGGGTGCAAGACCGTCTGCCGTACGTGTGACCCCGATCGACGGCGCCAAACGCGGTCGGCGTACCGGATTGCGGGACCGGCTCCGGGCGGTACCCGCGGACCGGTCAGTGCTCCTCGTCCGCCCGCGCGTCGGCGGGCCGGCGGGCGCCCTCCCCGGTGGCGGTACGGGGAGGGCGTCCGCCGGTTCCGCCCGCCAGGACGTCGGCGAGGGCGGTGGCCAGCGCCAGCAGGACGAACCCGATCGCGACGGCCAGCCCCAGCTGGAAGGCGCCCGCCCAGTCGTCCGGGTGCCCGGCCAGCCGGGTGAAGAAGACCGAGCCGACGGCCGCGATGCCCGCCGCCGAGCCGATCCGCTGGGCGGTCTGGAGCACGCCGCCCGCGCTCCCGGCGCGGGCCACCGGCACGTCGCCGAGGGTGAGCGCCTGGTTCGGCGCGATCACCAGGCCGCTGCCGACCCCGGCCAGCAGCAGCGGCGCCGCCGTCAGCCAGCCCAGGTGCGGCCCGGACCACAGGTGGACGACGCCGCCGGCCACCGCCAGCCCGAGGACGACCAGCACCAGCCCGGCCGCCACCAGCGGCCGTCCGTAGCGGTGCACCACCCGGCCGCCGACCGCCGCCGCGGCGCCGGAGCCCAGCGCGAACGGCGTGATGGACAGACCGGCGGCCAGCGCGCTGTAGTGCAGCCCGTTCTGCAGGTACAGGGTGAAGATGAAGAAGATCGCGGTGAACCCGGCGAAGTAGACGAGCGACAGCAGCGTGCCCAGCCCGTACGACCTGGCCCGGAACAGGCTCATGCTGACCAGCGGCTCGCGCCGCCGCGCGTAGTGGTGCTCCCAGCCCGCGAAGGCGGCCAGCAGGGCGGCGGCCAGCGGCAGCAGCAGCCACTTGGCGGCGCCCGGCCACTGCTCGCGCTGCACGAACGGCAGCAGGAGCAGCACCGTCCCGGCGCCCAGCAGCAGGATGCCGACCGGGTCGAAGTCGCCGCCGCGGCGGCCCCGGCCGGTGGCCCTCGGCGGGGGCGGCGGGAGCAGCCGGTAGGCCAGCGGCAGCGCCACGAGGCCGATCGGCAGGTTCACGTAGAACACCCAGCGCCAGCCCTCGGCGGTGCCGAAGGCCTGGATCAGCAGGCCGCCGAGCAGCGGGCCGACGGCCGTCGAGACGCCGATGGTGGCGCCGAGCAGGCCGAAGGCGCGCCCGCGTTCGGCGCCCTGGAAGAGCTGCTGGATGAAGCCGGAGACCTGGGGCACCAGGATGCCGCCGGCCGCGCCCTGGGCGAGCCGGGCGCCGATCAGCCAGCCCTCGCTCTGGGCGGCGCCGGCCAGCACGCTGGTCGCGGTGAACAGGGCCAGCCCGGCGATGAAGACCGCCCGGCGGCTGCGGGCGTCGCCGAGGCGGCCCGAGGGCACCAGGGCGAGGCCGAAGGTCAGGGCGTAGCCGGAGAGGACCCACTGCAACCCGCTCTCCGACATGCCCAGGCCGTCCCGGATGGACGGCAGTGCGACGTTGACGATGCTGACGTCGAGAAGCGTCATGAAGCCCGCGACCAGGCAGACCCCGAGCGCCTGCCAGCGGTGGTCCCGGCCCTTCGGCTGCCCCGCCGGAGCGGCGCCCGCACCGCCGGTGCCCCCTTCGTCGCCCGTACTGCCCGTGCCGCCCGTCCGGTTCGCCATCCCGCCTCCGTCCGACGCCGCGGTCCGTGCCGGTGGACGGTGTCCGCGCCTTCGTCCAGTGTCGGCCGAACGGCCCAGGGGGGCCCGCCGGGCGCGGGCCCCCGGCGGCCGCTACCAGCCGATGCCGATGGTCAGCCGGCTGGGCGGGTCGGAGTTGGGCAGGATCTTCACCGAGCTCTGGTCGTTGATGTCGTCGTACGCGAAACCGTAGGCGCGGTGGCCGAGGCCGACGGTGTGGAAGAAGCCCGCGTAGTCGTTCCTGGCCACGGACGCCGGGTAGTAGGACGCCGGGGCGTACCACTGGGCGGTGTTCAGTGCCACGCCCCGGTTGAAGGCGGCGCAGAACTCGGCGCCCAGCTCCAGCTCGGTGGTGGCCATCCCGGCCGAGGCGAGGGCGCCGGAGCAGGCCATCACGTCGGCGGTGGTGGGCTTGTTCAGGAAGTACGGCCCGGCGCCGTCCTTGGTGAACTGGAGCCGGCCGCCCACCACGCGACCGGTGAAGGTCTGGTTGAGCCGGTTCAGGGTGAACTGGTTGCCCGTGTAGTAGGCCCAGGCCTGGTCGATGGCCGGCTGGAGGTAGCCGGCCTGGGCCCCGCCGGGCCGGAAGGCGGCGGCGGTGCGCGGTGCGGTGATCCGGTGGGTGCCTGCCAGCGGCCGGAAGGCGGCGCCGACGGCGGCGCTGTACTGGGCGAGGACCTGGTCGCGGGTCAGCGTGGTTCCGACGCTCTGGTCGTAGCCGATGGCGGCCTGCTCCAGGCGGGCGGTGACGGGGAAGCCGAACATGTCGACCTGGGTGGTGTTCCCGCCGAACGGGATCACGCCGTACCGGTAGGTGAACTCGTACCAGTCGAAGTACACGTCGGAGTTCGGGTCGGCCGGGTTGAGCAGGTCGGGGCCGCCCCAGCCGGCGTCGTCCGGCGAGACCGGGATGTACATCGGCGAGCCGACGGAGAGGTACATCCGGGCGCCCTCCAGCCGGGTGGGCAGGGTGACGCTCGCCGCCTGGGCCAGTGAGAAGGACATCGCGGCGTAGTTGCGGCCGTTCTTGGTGAGGTGGCCGGGGGCGCTCTCGTCCAGGTGGCTGATGTGGGCGAGGCTGCCGTCCGGCTTCAGGTACGACCACTGGCCGGGTATGGCCATGCCGAGCACGAGCACGTAGACCTGGCTGTTGGACCAGACGCCCCGGGTGTTGTTCTGGAAGACGACCGGGAAGGTCCCGGTGCCGCCGGGCGGCGGGGTGGTGGTGCCGCCCCCGCCGGGCGGCGGGGTCGTGCCGCCGGTGCCGACGGTGTACGGGAAGTGCGGGGTGTCGTACAGCGGCCCGCCCTTCTCGTACGTGAACCAGTAGTCCAGGGCGGCACCCGGGGGCAGGCCGGCGACGGTCCTGGACCAGGTGCCGGCGGCGTCGGCCAGCCGGAAGTTCTGCTGGCCGGTGCCGTTGACCAGGTAGTGGACGTCGACCAGGGCTGCGGGGGTGGCGGGCTTGAACCAGAACTGCACCTGTCCGGTGCCGGCGGCGGTGACGCCCTGGGTGTAGTCGGCTGCGGCGCTCGCGGGAGCGGCCCCGGTGAGCGCGGCGCAGAACATCAGGAGCGCGGCCAGGAGCAGCCCTGGCGCGGAACGGCGGAAGACGGTCATGGCTTCCCTCGGGTGGGGGTGAACGGCCGGGAGATGAGAGCGCTCTCGGCAGGAGCGTGTCGAGGGCGCCGTGGACTGTCAAGGCTTCTGACGGAACGCCACGTCAGAACCAGGACAAATGCCTCATGATCTTTCATTTCTTCAACGGATCACCCGCCTTTTCGGTCCGATCCATTGACACTCCGTCAGCATCTCGGTACCAACATCCCCGAGAGCGCTCTCAACAATCACTCCCCCACCCGAGAGGCAGCCCCCCATGACCGCACGATCCCGAGCAGGGTTCCGGCCGCACCGCGTCAGAACCGTGCTCGCCGCCCTCTCCACCGCCGCACTGCTGGCCGTCGGATTGGCCGGCACCATGGAGAACGCCAACGCCACCGTCCCCTCCCCGGCCGGCTGGACCCAGGTGTTCAGCGACGACTTCAACGGCGCCGCCGGCAGTGGCGTCAACACCGCCGACTGGCGCTACACCACCGGCACCGGGTACCCCGGCGGGCCCGGCGGCTTCGGCACCGGCGAGGTCGAGACGATGACCTCCAACACCACCAACGTGGCGCTGGACGGTGCCGGAAACCTGAGGATCACCCCCGTCCGGGACGCCGCCGGGAACTGGACCTCGGGCCGCATCGAGACCAACCGCCAGGACTTCCAGCCGCCCGTCGGCGGCAAGCTGAAGGTCGAGTCGCGGATCCAGCTGCCGAACGTCACCGGCGCCGCGGCCAAGGGCTACTGGCCCGCGTTCTGGATGCTCGGCGACCAGTACCGCGGCAACTGGTGGAACTGGCCGAGCGTCGGCGAGATCGACATCATGGAGAACGTGCAGGGCATCAACAACGAGTGGGCCACGATGCACTGCGGCACCAGTCCGGGCGGTCCCTGCAACGAGAAGAACGGCATCGGCGGGCAGAAGGTCTGCTCCCCCGTCACCTGCCAGAGCGGCTTCCACACCTACGGTGTGGAGTGGGACCGCAGCACCAGCCCCGAGCAGGTGCGCTTCTACCTGGACGGGGTCCAGTTCCACGCGGTGACCTCGGCCCAGATGGACGCCGGGACCTGGGCGGCCGCCACCAACCACGGCTTCTTCATCATCCTGAACGTGGCGATGGGCGGTGAGTTCCCGGCCGCGTTCGGCGGCGGCCCGGACGCCGGAACCGCCTCCGGCGTGCCGATGACCGTCGACTACGTCGGCGTCTGGCAGTCGGGCCCCGGCACCGGTACACCCACCCCCACCGCCACCCCGACCGCGACCCCCACCAGCACGCCGACGGCGACCCCGACCGCCACGCCGACCGGCACCCCCACCGGCACGCCGGTGCCCGGCAACCGGGACGCCTACGCGACGATCCAGGCCGAGTCCTACGACGGGCAGGCCGGCACCGTCCTGGAGGCGTGCGCCGAGGGCGGCCAGGACCTGGCCTCACTCGCCAACGGCGACTGGGCGCTCTACAAGGGGGTCACCTTCGGCAGCACCGCGGCCCGCCAGTTCAACGCCCGGGTCGCCAGTGGCGCGGCCGGCGGCGTCAGCGGCCTGGTCGAGGTCCGCCTCGACAGCCGTACCAGCCCACCGGTCGGCTCGTTCGCCGTCGCCAACACCGGTGGCGCGCAGAGCTGGCGGACCGTCCCCGCCAACATCAGCGCCGTCACCGGAACCCACGACGTCTACCTGACCTTCACCAGCGGCCAGCCGGCCGACTTCGTCAACCTCAACTGGTTCGGCTTCGGCCACTGATCCCACTCCCCCGGCCGGTGTCCGGCCCCGTCACGGCGATGACGGGGCCGGACCCCTGGCGCCCCCGGGCCAGGCGCCCCGGCCGGCCAGGTCGAGGACGAGGGCGGCGATGTTCCAGGCGTCGTCCTCGCCCCGGTGGTGGCGGCCCTCCAGCGGCAGCCCGGCGATCTCCAGCGCCTGGGCCATGCCGGGGCGCCTGCGCAGGCCGTACGCCTCGGTGAAGGCCAGCTTGGCATTGGTGTGCCGGGCTCCGAACGGGTACGCGGCGGCGGTGGCGGCGCACTGCCGGGTGAACTGGTGCCGGTCGTAGTCGCCCCAGCTCGCCCACGGGCGGGCGCCGCTGCCGTGCTCCGCCGCCAGCAGCCGGCATGCTTCGGCGAAGCCGAGGCCGGTGTCCACCTCGGCCTGGGTCAGCCCGGTGAGTCCGGTGCAGAACGCGCCGACGGCCGAGCGGGCCGGCCGCACCAGGATGCGGTGGCGGCCGGTCCGCTCACCGGCGGCGAGGTCGACGACGGTCAGGCCGATCTCGATGATCTCGCTGACGGCCCCGGGCGGGGGCGGCCCGTCCCAGCAGGTCGCCTCGACGTCCACGACGTTCAGTAGTCCACCGGCGCTGTCCATGGCGGCGAGCGTAGGGATGGACCGGGCCGCCGGTCACCTCGTTTTCCGTGCGGTACGCCGACGGCCCCGCCGCCCTGCCCGGCGACGGGGCCCGCGGGGTGCCCGCGGCGGGTCAGTCCTTGACCGCGCCGGCCAGCCCGGAGACCAGCTTGCGCTGGACGGCGACGAAGAAGACCAGCACCGGCACCGTCATCAGCGTCGAGGCCGCCATGATGCCGCCCCAGTCGTTCTCGTCCGGCTTGAAGAAGACCAGCAGGGCCGAGGGGAGGGTCTGGTTCTGGGTGGCGCTGATGATGAAGGTCTTGGCGAAGACGAAGTCGTTCCACGCCGCGATGAAGGAGAACACGCTGGTGGCGGCGAGGCCCGGGGCGACCAGCGGCAGCAGGATCCGCCAGAGGATCCGGGTGCGGCTCGCGCCGTCGATCTGCGCCGCCTCCTCGATGGAGACCGGCACGGCGGCGACGAAGCCGCGCATCATCCAGATGCCGAACGGCAGCGAGAACGCCAGCTGGACCAGGATCAGCGAGGCCAGGGTGTTGAGCCCGATGCCGGGGGCAACCCGGCCGGCGTCCCGGAACATGAAGAACAGCGGGATGGTCAGCGCCTCGACCGGGATCATCTGCGCGATCAGGAACATCACCATGATCGTGGTGCGGAACCGGAACCGGAACCGGGTGACGGCCACCGCCGCGAGGAACACCACCAGGCCGGACAGGACCACCACCGACAGGGCGATGACCGTGCTGTTGAGGAAGTAGCGCCCGAACCCGTCCACGCTCAGGACCTGCCGGAAGCTGTCCAGCGTCGGGTGCGTGGTCCACGGCCTGGGGTGCAGCGACTGCACCTCGCCCTTGGGCTTGAACGCGGACAGCACCATCCAGAAGATCGGGAAGGCGGTGACCACGGCCACCAGGTAGGCGGTGGTGTTCGCGGCGATGCGCCGGCGGCTGCGGGTTTTCACAGTTCGTTCCCCGTACGTCGCAGGGTGCGGATGTAGAGCACCGTCGGGATGACCAGGATCAGCAGCATGATCACGCCGATGGCCGCGCCCAGCCCGTACTCCGAGGAGGCGAACGCCTTCTGGTACGCGTACACGTTCAGCACCAGGTTCTGGCCGGCGATGCCGCCGCCCGTGGTCATCACGTAGATCTGGGTGAAGACCTTGAAGTCCCAGATCACCGACTGGATCACCACGATGGTCAGGATCGGCCGGAGCATCGGCGCGGTGATCCGGCGGAACGTCGACCAGGTGCCGGCGCCGTCCAGCGCGGCGGCCTCCAGGATCTCCTCCGGGATCGCCCGGATGCCCGCGTAGAGCGTCACCATCACGAACGGGAAGGAGTGCCAGACCACGACCGCGCCGACGATCAGGAACGCCGTCCACTTGTCGTAGAACCAGTTGTACTCGTGGAACCCCGACAGGCCCAGCTTCACCAAGGTGTCGTTGACCAGCCCGAGGTTGGTGTCGAACAGGAAGCTCCACACCGTGGACCCGGTCATCGCCGGCGCCGCCCAGGCCGCCATCGAGGCCGTCGTCAGCACCAACCCGGTGACCTTGCCGACCTTGGTGAGCAGGACGGCGAGGGCCGCCCCGACCGCCAGCGTCGACACCACGCAGAAGGCCGCGAAGCCGACCGTCTGGGTCAGCACCGTCCAGAACTGGTCGTCCGACAGGATGGTGGCGTAGTTCTCGAACCCGACGAACCGGGTCGGCACGCCACCGGACGCCTGCGCCTGGCCGAATTGAAGCACCGACAGCAGGCCGAGCTGGTAGATCGGGTAGGCGACCAGCGGGATCAGGATGACGGCGGCCGGCAGGAGCAGCCAGAGCGGGGTGAGCCGGCGCCGTCCGCGCGGCGGCGCGGCCGGGCCGGCGCCCCGGCGGCGCCGGGCGGGGGGAGTCGGCGCCGCCGGGGCAGTCGTGAGGGAAGCGGACACGTACGGGACCTGCTCTCAGTGCGCCTGGAAGGCGGTGTTGATCTGCTGGGCCGCGTCGCCCGAGGCCTTCGCCACGTCGGCCTTGCCGGTGACGACCTGCTGGAGCATCGTCGGGACGACCGCCTGCGCGTCGATCTGGGCCCAGCCCTGGTCCATCGGGACGAAGCGGGTGCCGGCGGCGATCGTGTCGGTGAACGGCTTCAGGAACGGGTCCTTGGCGGCGACGGCGCTGTTGACCGACTTGAGCGTCGGCAGGTTGCCCATCGCGTCGTACATCGCCTGCTGGTTCTCCGGGCTCGCGAGCAGCTCGGCGAACTCGACGGCCAGCGTGCGGTGCTTGGCCGCCTTCATGACGCCGAGGTTGTTGCCGCCGGCGAAGGCGGGGGCGATCGAGCCGGCCTTGCTGCCGGGCAGCGGGACGACCGCGTACTTGCCCTTGGCCGCGCCCGCGTCCACCTTGCCGCGGCTGGAGTTCGGCAGGATCGCCATCGCGGACTTGCCGGCCGCGAACAGGTCGACCGTCTTGCCGCCGGTGAGGTCGGCGCACTGCTGCGCCGGGCAGCCGTCGGCGCCGAACAGGTCGGTGTAGCGCTTGACGCCGGCCTGCGACTCGGCCGAGTCGATCGCGGCGGTGTACTTGTCGCCGGACTTGGTGGCGATGTCGCCGCCCGCGTCCCAGACGAAGGGCAGCGCACCGAAGGTGTACTTGCCGCCGACCGCGATGCCGAAGGTGTCGGGGTGCTGGGCGTGGATCTTCTGGGTGGCGGTCACCAGTTCGTCGTACGAGGTGGGCGCGGTGAGGCCGGCCTCGGTGAACAGGTCGGTGCGGTAGTACAGCGCGCGCACGCCGACCCACCAGGGCAGGCCGTAGGTCTTCCCGTCGAGCACGGCGGTCTTGGCGATCGCCGGGTCCAGGTCGCCCTTGGCGCTCCAGCCGTCCAGCTCGGCGCCGATGTCGGCCAGGCCGCCGGCGGCGACGTAGCCCGGGAGGTCGGTGTTGCCGAACTCGACCAGGTCGGGGGCGCTCGACGGGTCGTTGAAGGCACCCTTCATCTTCGCCGCGCGGGCCGCCGCGTCGGTGTCGATGTAACTCACGTTGACGGTCACACCCTGATGGGCCGCCTGGAACTCGGTGACGGCCTTGGAGACCACCGCCTCCTTCGGCGTGTTGCCGGCCTCGTTGTACAGCCAGACCTGGACGGTGCCGGTCTTCTCGTCGCCGGCCTTGCCCTCGGCGGGCGCGGCGGTGCCGGGCGAGCAGGCCGACAGCGCGATGCAGCCGGCGGTCAGCGCGGCGGCCGTGGCGGACCATCTGATGAGTCGCATGGGTGGAGACCTCCCCGCCCGGCAGGTGCTGCGCCGCATCGGTGACCGTGGGGGCGGACGCGACGAAGCAGGCCCTGACCAGGGCTTATGGTGAAGAGAAGCAAGGGTGCGGCGGAGCCGCCCGGCGTGCCGGGCAGGGGATCCACTCGATGCCGTGACGTTAGGCCGGGGCTCTCCCGGCCAACAAGAGACCGTTGCCGAAGTTTTGCACTGCACAACGCCATGCCGAATAATCGGCATCCTTGACGCCGGGCGGTACGGTCGGATCACACGTCGGGGCCGGCGGGCCGGCGCAGGACGGCTCCCGGCGCAGCGACGGGTACGGCCCGCCGAGCAACCAGGGAGTGCACGATGGCAGCGAAGGTCTCCGACGACGGGCCGGAGCAGAGCACCCCGGCGGACGGTGCGGCCGGGCGCAGGCCCGCCCCCGCCGCGCCGGGAGACCGGAACCAGTCCTCCTCGCTGCGCCGGGCGCTCGCCGTCCTCGGTCACGTCCGCGACCACGCCAACGGCGGCCGCGGCGTCCCGCTCGGCCAGCTCGCCGAGGAACTCGGCCTGAACAAGAGCACGGTGCTGCGCCTCACCGGCCCGCTGCTCGACGAGCACCTGCTCGACCGCGACCGGGAGACCGGCTGGTTCCGGCTCGGCCACGGCGCGCTGCGGCTCGGCCAGGCCTACCTCTCCACCCTCGACCTGCGCAGCGTCGCCGCCGAACACCTGCGCCGGCTCCAGCGCGAGGCCGGCGAGACCGTCCACCTGACGGTCTGGGAGAGCCCCGGCATCGTCTACGTGGACAAGGTCGAGGACGAGACCAACGTCCGGATGGCCTCCCGGGTCGGCAGCCGCGCCCCCGCCTACTGCACCGCCACCGGCAAGGCCATGCTCGCCTGGCTGCCCGACACCGAGGTCGACGCCGTGGTCGACGCCGGGCTGCGGCCGGTCACCAACTGGACCATCGCCGACGGCACCCGGCTGCGGGCCGACCTCGCCCGGATCCGGGCCCGCGGCTACTCCATCGACGACCGCGAGAACGAACCCGAGGTGCGCTGCGTCGCCGCCCCGATCTTCGACCACACCGGCGAGGTCACCGCGGCCCTGTCGGTCTCCGGCCTGATCTCCCGGATGACCGCGGCCCGGGTGCGCAACCTCGGCCCGGTGGTCGCCCAGGTCGGCCTGCGGATCTCCCGCGAGCTCGGCTCCGACCGGCAGCCTGCGGCGGAGGCCACCGGCCGCCGCAAGTCAGCGACGGATCAGGGCAGTTGAATCCTGTTGAATCCTCAGGACGGATCAGGACAGCTCAGGACGGCTCAGGACGCCACCGGCGAGAACCGGACGGGCAGGTGCACCAGCGCCCGGTGGAACGGGCCGGGCCGCCACACCAGCTCCTGCTCCGGCACGGCCAGCTCCAGATCGCCCAGCCTGCTGGTCAGCTGCTCGATCGCCGTGATGGCGATCAGCAGCGCAGGCTGACGCGCCGGGCAGGCGTGCGGACCGGCCGCCCACGCCAGGTGGGCGCTCTCCCCGCTGCGCAGGTGGCTCTCGTCGGCGGCCGGGGCGGCCTGCGAGTTGGCGGCGGCGTACGAGACGAGCACGAGCTGCCCGGCCTCGATCCGGCGCCCGTGGAAGGTCAGGTCGTACCTCGGGTAGTGGGCCGAGAAGTTGGCCAGCGGCGGCTCGTGCCAGAGCACCTCGTCGATGGCCTGGTGGGCCGTCATGGCGCCGCCGAACAGCGAGCCCGCGTAGCGGTCGTCGGTGAGGATCCGCAGCAGCGAGTTGCCGATCAGGTTGGTGGTCGGCTCGTGCCCGGCGCTCATGGTGAGGGTAATCTGCCGCACGACCTCGTCGTTCTCCAGCCCCGCCGGGTGGTGCAGGAACCAGGAGGTCAGGTCGTTGCGGCCGCCGTCGCGCCGGTCGGCGACCATGCCCGCCACCACCGAGACGAAGTCCGCGTAGGCGGCGGCGGCCTTCTCGGTCGACTCCATCATCCCGGACATGCCCGCGACCAGCCGGCTGCTGTGCTCCTCCGGCACGCCGAACCAGGTGTTGAAGACGAACAGCGGGAGCTGGCGGGCGTACTGGGCGATCAGGTCGGCGGTGCCGAGGCCGTCGAAGCGGCGGATCAGCTCGTGCGCGACCTGGGTGACCCGGGCCTGCAGCACGTGCGGCTCGATCAGGGCCAGGCCGTCGGTGACGACCTGCCGGTAGCGGGCGTGCACCTCGCCGTCGCTGAACAGCACGGTCGGCCGCCAGCCCAGCATCGGCAGCACCGGGGAGTCCGGCGGCAGCGTCTGCTGCCAGGCCCGCGGGTCCTTGGAGAAGGTCTCGGCGTCGCGCAGCACGTCCAGGGCCGCCTGGTAGTCCGTCACCAGCAGCGCCTCGACGCCGGGCGCGATCTCGACCGGCGCGACGGCTCCGTGCGCGCGCAACCGCTCGTAGTGCCCGTGCGGGTCGGCGGCGAAGGCCGGCCCGTAGAGGGCGGTCGGACGTGTTTCGGTGTGGGTCACCGCTGCTCCTGGGGCAGGCCGTGCAGGACGTGTTCGGCCAAGGCGATCAGCGCCTCGGCGCTGGTGCGGCGCTCGCGCGCGTCGCAGAGCACCAGCGGGGTGTCGGGGTGCAGGTCGAGGTGCTTGCGCAGCACCTCGGCGGAGTGCGCGGGGGCGTCGGGGAAGCAGTTGACGGCGACCGCGTACGGCAGGCCCTGCTCCTCGACCATGTCCATGATCTCGAACGACTCGGCCAGCCGGCGGGTGTCGGCCAGCACCACCGCCCCGAGGGCGCCGCGGGCGATGTCCTTCCAGAGCGGGAAGAACCGCCGCTGGCCCGGGGTGCCGAACAGGTAGACCACCAACTGGCCCGGCAGGGTGAGGCGGCCGAAGTCGACCGCCACCGTGGTGGTGGTCTTGTCGGGCAGGCCGGCCGTGTCGTCCACCGGTGCGCCGGTCTCCGTCATAACCTCCTCGGTGTGCAGGGTGGGGATCTCGGAGAGGGTGCGGATGAGGGTGGTCTTGCCGACACCGAACGGGCCGGCGATCACCACCTTCATCAGCGTCTGGTCGGGGTCGGGGAGGTAGCCGATCCGGCTACCTGAGGGTGCGGAGTCCATCGAGGAGCCTCTCGACGAGTGAGCGGTCGATCTGCTGGGCACGGGGAATCGGGCTGCGGGCCTGCAGGCCGCCCGCGTCCACCAGATCGGCCGCGAGGAAGTTGGTGGCGCTGACCGGCAGGCGCAGGTGGGCGGCGGCCTCCACGACGGTCAGCGCGCCGGGCCGTAACAGCTCCCACAGCCGCCGGTGCTCCGCCTCCAGGCCCTGCGGCGGCTCCTGGCTGGCGGAGTGCAGCACGGTGAGGCGGTCGTAGGCGGCCCGGCTGGGCCGGCTGCGGCCGCCGGTGGCCAGGTAGGCGGGCACCATCCGCCGGCGCGGGGGCACCGCGCTCATGTCCGGACGGCGGCGTCCGGCTGCCTGGCCGGGCTCGCCAGCGCCCTGGACAGCGCCGCGACCTGGACCTGCATCTGGTAGGCCACGTTGCCCAGTTGGGCCTCCGGCGAGGCGAAGACGGCCAGCGAGGTGTTCTGTCCGGCCGGCACCACGATCGCGAAGCCCAGCTCCGACTCCACCACGGTCTGGGCCAGCTTCGGCGTCTCGTCGTCGGTGAAGGCGGTGGTGAACGCGCGGGCGGCGGCGTGCACGGTGGCCGTCATGGCGGCGACCCGCTCGGCCGCCTCCCGGCTGAGGTCCTGCGAGGCGCCCTCGACGAGGCCGTCGCCGGTGGCGATGACCGCGTGCAGGACCCCGGGCAGCTCCAGGAGAGGGGTCAGCACCCATGAGATCTCGTCGGTGACGGAGGGGCGGGCGGTGCTCACTGGTCGGCTCCTTCGGGGTTCTTCGGGGTGGGGCTGTGCGGGTCCGGTGCGGCGTCGGACGGCTCGGCGCCGTCCAGTGCGGCGGCGGCGAGCCGCCCGGAACCGGTGCCGTCCTGGAGCGCCTGCCAACGGGCGGAGGCCTCCTCGGGGGTACGGGCGGCGAGCGGCTGCGACGCGCTCTCGGTCCGCTGCTGCGGCACCGCGCGGCGCCGGCGACGGCTCGGCAGGCCGTCCTCGTCCGGCTCCGCCGGGAGTTCGGGAGCCTGCGGGAGCGCCGGAGCGGGCTCGGCGGCGCGCACCGGCGCCGCGGCGGGCTCGCGGACCGGCAGCGGGGTCAGCACGGAGAGCTGCTGCTCCTCGTCCACGACGGTGAGCAGCGCGCCGGGGATCCGAACGATGGTGCGCATGCCCCCGTACGGGGACGGCTCGATGTGGCAGGTGAAGCCGTACTGCCGGGCCAGCTTGCCGATCACGGCGAAGCCCGCCTTGGGCGGGTTGCCCAGCTCGGTGAGCAGCACCTCGGACGGGCCGGAGAGCAGCCGCCGGGCGCGCCGGAGCTGGTCGTCCTCCATGCCGATGCCGCTGTCGTCGATGACGACCAGCGCGCCGCGGCCGCCCTGCTGGACGGTCACCGGGACCTCGGTCTCGGGGTGCGAGTACGCGGTGGCGTTGGCGAGCAGCTCGGCGATGGTGACCGCGATCGGCTCGGCGGCGCGGGCGACCACGGCCAGCCGGGAGTCCCGCAGGTGGTTCGCCACCTTGATGCGCGCGTAGCCGGGCACCCGGGAGAGCGCGCCGAGGACGACCTCGGCCAGCGGCGAGTCGGTGCGCGCGAGGCCGGGCCAGGCCTCGCAGAGCACGGCGATGGTCTGGATCCGGCGCAGCGCGACCTCGTTGCGGAAGTCGAGCTCCAGCAGCCGGGGGTCGTCGTTGTCGTGCTGCAACTGCTGGACCAGGCTCTGGATCTGGTACAGCAGGGTCTGGATCTTCGAGGTGGCGCCGCGCATGGTGGCGCGGGCCGCGCCGTCCACCCGCTCGCGTTCGCCGGTGACGGCGGCGGCGCAGGCGTACAGCACGGACTGCAGGGCGAGTTCGGCCTTGTCGCCGGCGAAGGCGGCGTCCTTGGGGCCGGGCACCGGCGCGGTGGGGTGGGTCAGCGCGAGGGCGGTCGCGGGCACGCGTTCGTCGGCGAGGTGGCTGATCTCGGCGAGCAGGGCACGCGCCCTGGCCTCGGCCTCCTGGACGCGCTCCTCACTGCGGGTGAGCCGGGCCTCGGCGTTGCGGTGGCGCTCCTCGCTGCGGGCCAGCCGGTTCTCCGCGTTGAAGTTGCGCTCCTCGCTCTGGGCGAGCCGGGCCTCGGCCGCCTGGGCGCGCAACTCGGCGCGGGCCAGGGCCTCCTCGGCGTCCTGGGCCCGGTTGCCGGCACGCCGGCGGGCACGTGCCAGGACACCGGTTGCCGCTACCGCGGCGGCACTGATGGCCGCCGGTGCGAGCAGCTCGATCTGCGTCATCGAAGTCCTCGGTCGAATGGGGGATGCGGCCGGCGCCGCGCGGGTGGGGCGCGGCGGGACCGGTGCTGACTGAACCGGGGTGGTGGCGGGCCTACCGCTGGGGGGAGGGTGGGCGGCAGGCGGCTGCTCAGGCCGGGAGAGGCTCGCCCCCGCCTGCCCGGGTCCGCCGACCGGGGATCATACTCTGTTCCAACTCCCAGGCGACAGAGGCCACCTGGGACATCACTTCGAGCACTCCGGCCTGCTCGGTGCCGTCCAGGTGGCGGTACTCCGAACCGATGGTGATCACCAGCCGCTCCGGCAGGCCGAGCTCCGGGTGGCGCCGTTCGGCGATCACCCGCCGGGCGGCCTCCAGTGCCGGTACGCCGGCGGCGTGCAGGGCGTGCGCCCGCTGCCGGACGTGTTCGAGGTGGGCGATGTGGGCCCGGACGCCGCCCCGGTCCAGCACCGGGCCGTGGCCGGGTATGACGATCTCCGCGCCGGTCTCCAGCACCCGGGCGCAGGCGTCGATGACGTTCTGCAGCGGGCCGGCCCAGTGCACCGGGTGGTCGCCGGGGAAGGCGGCGGTCGAGGAGAAGATGACGTCGCCGGAGAAGACCGCCTTCTGCCGGGGCAGATGGACGATCAGATCGCCCCCGGTGTGGGCCGGCGGCAGGCCGATCACGTGCACGGGGTGGTCACCCACGCGCAGTTCCAGCTCGCCCTGGAACATCAGGGTCGGCTGCACCGGCTCGGTGTCCGACCAGTCGAAGAGGCCGAAGTGGCGTGCCAGGTACCAGCCCAGCGGGGACGCCGGGTCGCTGCCGGCCACGAGCGCGTGCTGCTGCTTCGGGGTCGGCTCGTAGTGGATGTGCTCCAGCGCCTCCCGGGTGGAGATCACCTCGGCGTCCGGCAGCACGCCGGCGCCCCACAGGTGGTCGCCGTTGGCGTGGGTGACGATCACCCGGTCGACCGACACGCCGTCACCCAGCCGCTTGCGGCTCTCGGTGAGGAACTCCCCCGCCAGTGAAGGGTCGTAGGGGGTGTCGATCCAGGCCGCGGTGCGCGGCGAGGCGAGCAGGCCGCAGTTGGCCAGCCCCCAGCCCCGCTTGGGGGGAAGCCATACGTACAGGTCTTCAGCAATCGTGCTCATGTTCGCACGCGCGATCGTCATGGACGCGATTATGCCGACATTGGATCAAGCATGGGGGTGGAACCCCGGCGTTCGTCGGCGATTTCCGCGCACCCGGACCGGCCCGAAACGGTGCATACCGGCCCGAACCAGCGGCCCGGCCGTTGTCAGTGGCCACCGACATGATGAGCCGTATGACCTCCACCGCGCCCATCGCCGTCCTCGCCGACCACGACGCCTACGCCCGTGCCGTCGACACCGCCGTCGCCGCCGCCTCGGCCTACTACGCGGGCACCGAGACACCGCTGGACGACGCCGCGTACGACGCGCTGGCCAGGGGCATCGAGGCGTACGAGGCCGCCCACCCGGCCGCGGTGCTGCCGCACAGCCCGAGCGGCAAGGTGGCGGGCGGGGCCGCGAGCGGCGACGTCGCGCACAGCGCGCCGATGCTCAGCCTGGCCAACGTCTTCTCCGCCGACGAGCTCACCGCCTGGGCCGCCGGGCTGGAGCGCCGGATCGGCCGGCCGGTGGCGGGCTGGCACGTCAGCCCCAAGCTGGACGGGCTCGCGGTGGCCGCCCGCTACCGCGAGGGGCGGCTCGTCCAACTGGTCACCCGCGGCGACGGCACCTCGGGCGAGGACGTCTCGCACGCCATCGGGACGATCACCGGTCTGCCCGAGCGGCTGAGCAGCGCGGAGACGGTCGAGGTCCGCGGCGAGGTGCTGATGACGCACGCCCAGTTCGAGCAGGCCAACACCACCCGGATCGCGCACGGCGGCGCCGCCTTCGCCAACGCCCGCAACGCGGCGGCGGGCAGTCTGCGCGCCCGCGACCGGGCCTACACCGTCGAGATGACGTACTTCGGGTACGACGCCCTCCCGCTGGAGGGCAGCGGCGAGCGCCTGCGCGACGCGGCCGGCCGGGGCCACGGCGCCCTGATGGCCCTGCTCACCGAGCTCGGCGTGCAGACCACCGACGCCACGCCCGTCCCCGGCCGGTCGGCGGCCGGCCCGGAGGAGGTGCAGGCCCTGGTCGCCGGGATCGCCGCGCTCCGGGCCGGGCTGCCGTTCGGCATCGACGGCGTCGTGGTCCGCGCCGACAGCGCGGCGGACCGCGCGAGCGCCGGCGAGGGTTCGCGCGCGCCGCGCTGGGCGGTCGCCTACAAGCTGCCCGCCACCGAGAAGATCACCCGGCTGCTCGGCGTCGAGTGGGCGGTCGGGCGCACCGGCGTCATCGCCCCGCGGGCCGTGCTGGAGCCCGTCCTCATCGACGGCTCGACCATCACCTACGCGACGCTCCACAACCCCACCGACATCACCCGTCGCGACCTGCGGATCGGCGACCACGTCCTGGTCCACAAGGCGGGCGACATCATCCCCCGGGTGGAGGCCCCGGTGCTCGGCCTGCGCACCGGCGAGGAGCAGCCGGTGGCCTTCCCCGCCGAGTGCCCGGAGTGCGGCTCCGCGATCGACACCACCGAGCTGCGCTGGCGCTGCGTCCGGGGCCGCGACTGCCGGCTGGTCGCCTCGCTAGCCTACGCGGCCGGCCGCGACCAGCTCGACATCGAGGGGCTCGGCGGCAGCCGGGTGGTCCAGCTGGTGGAGGCCGGCCTGGTGACCGACCTCGCCGACGTCTTCGCCCTGACCACGGAGCAGCTGCTCACCCTGGAGCGGATGGGCGACACCAGCAGCGCCAACCTGCTCGCGGCGATCGCCGACGCGAAGTCCCGCCCGCTGTCGCGGGTGTTCTGCGCCCTGGGCGTGCGGGGCACCGGCCGGTCCATGTCGCGGCGCATCGCGCGGGCCTTCGCCACGATGGACGCCGTCCGGGCCGCCGACGTGGAGGCGCTCCAGCAGGTCGAGGGCATCGGCGCCGAGAAGGCCGCCCAGGTGGTCACCGAGCTGGCCGAACTCGCTCCGCTGATCGACCGCCTGGCGGCGGCCGGCGTCAACATGACCGAGCCGGGCGTGGCCCTCGCGGCCGACGCCGTCGCCGCGGGTGAAGGGCCGGACGGGACCGCGCTGCCGCTGGCCGGGATGACCGTGGTCGTCACCGGCGCGATGAGCGGGCCGCTGGAGGCACTCAGCCGGGGTGAGATGAACGCCCTGATCGAGCGGGCCGGGGGCCGGGCCTCCTCCAGCGTCTCCGCGCGGACGAAGCTGCTGGTCGCGGGCGAGCGGGCCGGCTCGAAGCGGGAGAAGGCCGAGCAGCTCGGCGTCCGGGTGATCGACCCGCAGGAGTTCGCCGGGCTGCTGGGCGAACTGGTGGGCTGAGGCGGGGTGCTGTCACCCGTCCGCAGCCGGCAGAGAGCCGGAAAGGAACCGGCAGGAGCCGGAAAAGATTGGAGCGCCGGGCCCGATTCGAACGGACTCTTCCTACTGAAAGTAGGACGTGCTCCACCAGCACCACCGACGCATTGCCTGGAGATCACTCTCTCGGCTGGTGAGAACATTACCAGCTCACCGGGGGTGCTCCGGCCCGCCCCGGCCACGGCGCGGGCGGGCCGGAGCGTCCGTCAGGCGCCCTCCACCCAGGCGAGGGTGAAGCCGGTGTAGACGATCCCTCCGGTGGCGCCGATCTCGTAGAGGTTCCCGACGCCGCCGCCGGCCAGGACGGCCATGCTGGAGTAGCCGGACTGACCCGCCTTCAGCAGGACTTCGTGCGGCCAGCTCGCGCCGTCGTCCCGGCTGACCCGGACGGTCAGGTCCGGCCGGGTGGAGCTCGTCGAGGCCGAGTTGCTGTGCACGGCGACGCCGGTGAGCAGCGGGTGACCCGCCGCGTCCACGTCGGCCGGGCGCAGGTAGGAGATCTCGTCGGCGTTGCACCCCGGGTCGATCAGACCGGTGTTGACGGCCGGGCCGTAGGGGGCGGTGACGTCGGCTGCGGTGGCGTACCAGCGGTTGCCGCCGCTGTTCGAGCGGAGGTTCTGCACCACGGTGCCGTTGCTCCGCTGGACGGTCTTGTGCTCGTTGAAGCCGGTGGCGGCGGCGGTGCCGACGTGCCAGCCGGCGCCGTGGTCGTCGGAGTAGATGGTGGCGGAGTGGTCCCCGGCCGCGTCGTGGTAGACGATCGGCTGCACCAGCCGGCCGCTCGCGAGCTGCACGCCGTGGCCGGAGGAGGCGAACATGCCGGCCCAGGCCGCGTTGCGGATCTGCGGGTTGAGGTCGACGGCGGCGCTCCAGGTGGCGCCGTCGTCGGTGGAGGTGACGTACCGGACGTGGGTGTTGGTGGTCGCGGTCGCCGAGGTGTCCCCGGCCGTGGAGCCGTAGTAGCCGACGCCGGGTTTCGGCGCGTAGGTGAAGAAGCAGTAGACGGTGTTGGTGGTGCGGTCGACCAGCAGGCTGGAGTCGCCGTAGCCCTCGGTGGTGGTCGGCGGGTGCGCGATGACGGCGGGCGCGGTGAAGGTCGCGCCGCCGTCGGTGCTGCGCTCCATCACGACCTGGATGTTGTTGGAGGCTCCGCCGAGGTCGGCCGCGCTGTCGACCCGGGCGTCGGCGGTGGCGATCACCGTGCCGGTGTTGGTGACGGCGAGCGCGGGGATGCGGACGGACTTCGCCGTGCCGGTGTAGCTCTCGTACGTGGTGCCGTCCGCGCTCAGCCGGTTGAGGCCGCTGATCGGCGTGCCGGTGGTGAGCAGCGTCTGCGCGTTCATCCCGGGCGTGCCGGGCGCCGTCCCGCAGGTGGCGGTGCCGCTCTCGGTGCGGGACCAGCCGCCGGGCGTGCTGGTCACGAACGTGTACGGGGCGCCGTTCGGGACCGTCCAGTACAGGCTGTCGTCGCCGCTGCCGGCGGCGAGGGTCCGGGACCAGGGCGAGCCGGTCTTGCCGGGCCAGGCGACCGTGAAGGTCTGGGCGGTGCTGCTGCGGTTGTCGAGGGTGACGCGCAGCCGGTGGGTGGCGGGCAGTGAGCCGTCGGCGTTGCGCGGGCAGTCCAGGCTGACCGTGCTGTGCAGGGCGGCGGTGCAGTCCAGGGTGCCGCTGACGGTGTTGTCGTAGCCCTCCGGGGTGGTGGTGCGGAAGGTGTAGGCGGTGCCGCTCGGCTTGCTGAAGAAGAAGTGGCCGGTGGCACCGGGGGCGACGGCGGTCGTCCAGGTGCCGGCGCCGGGCCAGCTGAGGGTGAAGGTGGTCGCGGTGGCGGTGTTGTTGACCACCGTCTCCTGGAGCCGGCCGGAGGTGCAGTCCTGGCTGACGACGGCGGACTGGCCGCCGGTGAGGGCGGCGGCGTGGCCGGCTGCCGGGGTGGCCGCGAGGCTGCCCAGGGCGAGGGCGAAGGCCCCGATGGCCGATCCGGTGCTGAGACGTGCCAAAGCTCGATCACTCCCTTGTGACGGTGTGGGGGGAAACAGGGGGGTGTGGCGGGTACGGGTACCGCTGGTGGTGCTCGGCCGGCCGTGGGGTCAGCCGATGGTGGTGCGCAGCCAGGCGAGCTGTTGCAGCTGCTGGTGCTCGGCGCCGCCCTCGTGGTCGTTGAACTCGTAGACCCGGAGCTCCTTCGCGCCGCCGTAGCCGTGGTAGGCGGCGAAGCAGGTCGAGGGCGGGCAGATCCGGTCCATCAGGGCGATGGAGAACAGGGACGGCGCGGTGGCGCGGGTGGCCAGCAGCGCGGCGTCGAAGTAGGAGAGGGTGCGGAAGACCTGCTCGGTGCTGCCCCGGTGCAGCCGCAGGTACTCGGAGACCTCGGTGTACGGGGGGAGCGCGGCGGTCTCCACGCCGCGCCGGATGTCGCAGAGGAACGGGACGTCGGGCATCACCCCGGCCAGGCCGGGCACGAGACCGGCGACGGCGAGGCTGAGGCCGCCGCCCTGGCTGATGCCGGTGACGACGACCCTGGCCGGGTCGATCGCGGGGTGGGAGCGGGCGGCGGCCACGAAGCGGACGGCGTCGGTGATGATCCGGCGGTAGTAGTAGGTGTCGGGGCTCTCGATGCCCCGGGTCAGGAAGCCGGGGACGCTGCCGGGCCGGTACTCGGCGGGGTCGGGGGTGGCGCCGAGGGCGGTGCTCCAGCCCTGGGCCCGGGAGTCCATGATCAGGTGGGCGTAGCCGGCCGAGGACCAGAACAGGCTCTGGTGGGGCAGGCCCCGGCCCCGGCCGTACCCGAGGTACTCGACGACGCAGCCGAGCGGGCCGGTCGCGCCGGCGGGCAGGTGGAGCCAGCCCCGGACGGGCTGCCCGTCGAAGCCGGTGGCCGTCACGTCGTAGCTGTCGATCTGGGTGAGGCCGGTGTCGACGGGCTCGAAGCGGGTGGGGGCGGCGGCGGCCTCGGCGGCGGCAAGGGTGCGGCCCCAGAACGCGTCGAGGTCGGCGGGGGCGGGGAGCTCCGGACGGTATGCGAGGCACTCGGCGAGGGACAGGTCGGTCAACGGCACGGCGAAGCTCCCGGGACTGGCTGGACATGGGTCCGCAGTCGCGCAGACACATGACATCAGACATCTGATCTGCCGGTGACCCTAGGGAGCGGCTGCCGGGTGCGTCAAGAGCCACGACGGGCCCGCTCGCCCGCCGGCCGCCCGCCCGGGGCGCCCCGGGGCCCCGGGACGCGCGACGGCCGCCGGAGCAGGGCTCCGGCGGCCGTCGGTGGTGCGTCTGCGCACCAGGGGTGCTTCGCTGGTCAGCCGCCCGCCGCGGTGCGGGCGCGGGCGGCGGCGATCCGCCGGCGCACCGGCGCGTAGTGGGCCCGGACCGCCAGGTCGAAGGCGGCCGGGTCCACCGCCCGGACGGCGCGGACCATGTTCCGGTGTGCCTCGATCGTGTCGATCTCGTCCCTGACCGTGATCAGGTTGAGGTGCGGGGCAACGATTGCGTAAACATCCCAGCAGGCCGACGACAGCTGCCGGGCCAGCTCGTTGCCCACCGGCTCGACCAGCAGGGAGTGGAACAGCCGGTCGCACTCGACGATGTCCTGACCTGCGCCGATCCGCTCCCCCATCTCGTCCACCAGGGCGTCCAGGCGGTCGAGGTGGTCCGCGTCGAGACCGCCGATGATGCGCTCGGCCATGCCGCGCTCGAACAGTTCGCGGACGTCGACGAGGTCGGACAGCACCGCGAAGTCGCCCTCCGGGCTCAGCAGTCCACGGAACGTCAGACCCTCCACCAGGGCGGACAGGCTCAGCCGCCCGACGTACGTGCCGTGCCCGTGCCGCACCTCGACGATGTCGAGCGCGTGCAGGGTCTTGACCGCCTCGCGCACGCTGGAGCGGCTCGCGCCCAGTGCGGCGCACAGCTCGTTCTCCGTCGGGAGCAGGTCACCGGGCCGCAACTTGTTGTCGAGGATGTAGTGCTTGATCTGCTCCGCGACCGTCGGCCGGCGCATCGACCGCACCCCACCGGAATCCGGCATATTCGGATTCGCCACCTCTTGACCCCTCTCCCTGGTCCAGCTAGGTTCACACCTTATCAAGTACATCGGACATCAGACATCCGATGTCAGCGACTTTCGCCACCCTCCCCCACACTCTCCGCCCCCGAGGAGCGCCCCGTGTTGGATCGGCTTCATGACGAAGTGGGTCGCCGCAACTTCCTCCGCCTGGTCGGCGCGGTCTCCGCCGCGGCCGCCATCGCCGGAACGGTGTCCGCCTGCGGCGGACCGTCGTCCACCAGCGGCGCCGACAGCAGCGCCGGGACGTCCGGCGCCGTCAACGTGAACGGCACGATCGAGGCCGGCATCTCGTACAGCCTCTCCAGCGGCTTCGACCCGATGACGGCCTCCGGCGCCACCCCCGTCGCCGCGAACCTGCACGTCTTCGAGTCCCTGGTCGACCTCGACCCGGTGACCCGCGCCGCCTACCCCGCGCTGGCCACCGAGCTGCCGAAGAAGATCGACGACACCACGTACCGGGCGACCCTGCGCCAGGGGGCCACCTTCCACGACGGCTCCCCGGTCACCGCCGAGGACGTGGTGTTCAGCTTCACCCGGATCCTGGACCCGGCCAACGCCTCGCTGATGGTGCAGTTCCTGCCGTTCCTCGCGGGCGTCACGGCGGTGGACGCGAGCACGGTCGAGTTCAGGCTGAAGTACGCCTTCCCGCTGTTCCCCACCCGCATCTCGGTCGCGCGGATCGTGCCCAAGAAGATCGTCGAGGCCGACCCGAAGGGCTTCGACGCCAAGCCGGTCGGCTCCGGGCCGTACCAGCTGATCGAGGCCACCCGCCAGGACAAGATCGTCTTCAAGCGCTGGGACTCCTACAACGGACCCCGCCCCGCCAAGGCCGCCGCGATGAACTGGCGGCTCACCTCCGACTCCACCGCGCGGGTCAGCGCCCTGGTCTCCGGCCGGGTCGCCGCCATCGAGGACGTCCCCTACGTCGACGTCTCCGGGGTCAAGGGCAAGGCCACCGTCGAGTCGGTGCAGTCCTTCGGCAACCTCTTCCTGATGTTCAACTGCTCGGCGAAGCCGTTCGACGACAAGCGGGTGCGGCAGGCGCTGCACTACGCGCTGGACATGGACAAGATCATCGCCACCGCGATGTTCGGCAACGGCACCGCCGCCTCCGGCTACCTCCAGCCGACCCACCCGGACTACCACAAGGCGTCCACCGTCTACTCCCACGACCCGGAGAAGGCGAAGGCGCTGCTGGCGGCGGCCGGCGTCAGCGGCCTGTCGCTGACCCTGATGACCACCAACACCGGCTGGGTCACCGACATCGCGCCGATCATCAAGGAGAGCTGGGACGCCGTCGGCCTGAGGACGACGCTGGACGTCGGCGACTCCTCCGGCCAGTACAAGAAGATCGACGCCGGCGAGTTCCAGGTGATGGCCGCCCCCGGCGACCCGTCCGTGTTCGGCAACGACGTCGACCTGCTGATGCGCTGGTTCTACGTCGGCACCTGGCCCACCAAGCGCTTCCGCTGGGCCGGCTCGGCCCAGGACACCCAGCTCACCGGGCTGCTGGACCAGGCCGCGCAGTCCTCCGACAAGGACACCCAGAGCAAGCTCTGGCAGCAGGCCATGGACCTGGTCGCCGACGAGGTCCCGCTGTACCCGGTGCTGCACCGCAAGCTGCCGACCGCCTGGAACCCGAAGGGGCTGGCGGGCTTCAAGCCGCTGCCGACGACCGGGCTCTCGTTCCTGGACGTCAGCGCCACCTGACCGGGGCGCGGCCGTCCCCCCGCACGGCGACGGCCGCCCCCGCCTCCCCCGCACAATCAAGGACTTGATCGATGCTCGCTTTCCTGCGGCTCGCGCTGCGACGTGTCGCGATCCTGCCGGCGATGATCCTCGGCGTGACCCTGCTGGTCTTCGTGGTGCTGCAGTTCTCCCCCGCCGACCCCGCGTACAACGCGCTCGGCGAGGGCGCCACCCCCGAGGCCCGCGCCGCGTTCGCCGAGGCCAACGGCCTGAACGACCCGCTGCCGGTCCAGTACTTCCGCTTCCTCGGCAACCTGCTGCACCTCGACCTCGGCATGACCGTGCCGCCCAGCCAGCCGGTCGCCGACCGGATCACCACCGCCTTCCCGCTCACCCTCCAGCTGACCCTGCTCGGCCTGCTGATCGCGATCGTGCTGGCCCTGGTGCTCGGCATCACCGGCGCGCTCTACCGCGACCGCTGGCCCGACCAGCTCACCCGGGTGCTCTCCATCGCCGGCATCGCCATCCCCTCCTTCTGGCTCGGCATCATGCTCATCCAGGAGCTGGCACTGCGCCGGGAGATCTTCCCGACCGGCGGCTACGTGAACCCCGGCGACGACTTCGGCGGCTGGCTGAGGACCATGATCCTGCCGGCGATCTCGCTGGCCGTGCCGGTCTCCGCCTCGCTGGCCCGCCTGGTCCGCACGTCGATGGTGGCCGAACTCGACCGCGACTACGTCCGCACCGCCACCGGCAACGGCCTGCCCCGCGCCGTGGTGATCCGCGGCGTGCTGCGCAACGCCATGGTCACCCCGCTGACCGTGCTCGGCCTGCGGGTCGGCTACCTGCTCAGCGGCGCCGTGGTGATCGAGACGATCTTCGACCTCCCCGGCATGGGCAAACTGATCCTCGAAGGCACCACCGGCGGCGACGTCGCCCTCGTCCAGGGCACGGTGCTCACCATCGCGGTGGTCTTCCTGGTCGTGAACGTCATCGCCGACCTGCTCGTACTGCTCGTCAACCCACGCGTCAGGACGGTCTGAGATGCGTATCGGATTCCTCCGCAGTCTGGCCCGCCCCGGCATCCGCTTCCGCCGGCTGCCGCTCCCCTCGCGGATCGCGGCGGGCGTGCTCCTGCTCGTCGTGCTCGGCGCCGCGCTCGGCCCGCTGTTCACCCAGAACGCCCTGGCCACCGGCATCCCGGTGCAGTCGCCGAGCGGCGCCCACTGGTTCGGCACCGACCGGGCCGGGCGGGACATCCTCGCCCGCGTGGTCGGCGGCGCCCGCTACTCGCTCGTCATCGGCCTCGGCGCCACCGCGGTCGCGCTGGTGCTCGGCGCCCTGCTCGGCTCCGTCGCGGCGACCAGCCGCAAGTGGGGCGACGAGTCGGTGATGCGCGTGCTGGACGTCGTGATGGCGTTCCCGCCGATCGCGCTCGCCGCCGTGCTGGTGACCGTCTTCGGCAAGAGCGTGCCGATCCTGGTGCTCACCATCGCCTTCGTCTACGTGCCGATGCTGACCCGGGTGGTGCGCGCCAACGTCCAGTCGCAGTACGGCGAGGACTACGTCGCGGCCGAGAAGGTCATCGGCGCCCGGCGCCACCACATCGTGCTCCGGCACGTGGCGGTCAACTGCGCCGCACCCGTCATGGTGTTCGCCACCGTGCTGGTCGCCGAGGCGATCATCTTCGAGGCGAGCCTGTCCTTCATCGGCGCCGGCGTCCAGGACCCGAACCCCAGCTGGGGCAACATCCTCTCGTACGGGCAGAAGATCCTGCTCGCCGGCGGCTGGTGGGCCACGCTCTTCCCCGGCCTGGCGATCCTGATCACCGTCCTGTCGCTGAACATCCTGGCCGAGGGCCTGACCGACGCCTCCGCCGCGCCGGCCGCCGCCCCCGCCCAGGGCACCCCGGCCGGCGCGGCCGTCGCCGCCGAGGCCGACCCGCTCACCGTGGCTGCCGACACCGCCGGCACCCTGGCCGCGCTGCGCCGGCTGGCGACCCGGGTGCACGAGCAGCCCGTACGGATCACCCCGGTGCCCGAGGGCGCGCCCGAGCTGCTCGTGGTCCGCGACCTGTCGATCCGCTTCCCCGACCGCTACGGCGACACGGCGGTGGTCGACGGGATCTCCTTCACCGTCCGCGAGGGCGAGACCCTCGGCCTGGTCGGCGAGTCCGGCTGCGGCAAGAGCATCACCAGCCTCGCGGTGATGGGCCTGCTGGCCCGCAACGCCGAGGTGAGCGGCCGGATCGAGTACCGCGGCCAGGACTTGCTGACGATGCCGCCCAAGGAACGCCACGCGCTGCTCGGCCCCGAGATCGCCATGGTCTACCAGGACGCGCTGTCCTCGCTCAACCCGTCCATGCTGGTCGGCAAGCAGCTGAAGCAGCTCACCTCCCGGGGCGGCACCAAGACCCCCGCCGAGCTGCTCGAACTGGTCGGCCTCTCCCCCGGGCGCACCCTGCGCAGCTACCCGCACGAGCTCTCCGGCGGCCAGCGCCAGCGCGTGCTGATCGCCATGGCGCTCTCCCGGGACCCGAAGCTGCTGATCGCCGACGAGCCGACCACCGCCCTGGACGTCACCGTGCAGGCCCAGGTCGTCGAACTGCTCGTCCGGCTGCGCGACGAGCTCGGCTTCGCGATGGTGCTGGTCTCGCACGACCTCGCGCTGGTCGGCGACCTCTCGCACCGGGTCGCCGTGATGTACGCGGGCCAGGTCGCCGAGCTCGGCGCCATCCGCGCGGTGCTCACCGACCCCACCCACCACTACACCCGGGGCCTGCTCGGCTCGGTCGTCTCGCTGGAGGCGGGCGCCGAGCGCCTGCACCAGATCTCCGGGGTCGTCCCGCCGCCGCAGCGCTTCGGCGCGGGCTGCCGGTTCGCCTCCCGCTGCCCCGCCGCCACCGGGCTGTGCCGCAGCACCCCGCCGCCGGCCACCCCGGCCCCCAGTGGCGGCGAGGACGACCACCGCTTCGCCTGCCACCACCCCGCCGCCGCCGTCCTCGAAGGGAGCGTCCGATGAGCTCGACCGGCCTGGCCACGAGCCTGCCCGACCTCGGCCGGGAGCAGCCGATGCTCCGCCTGGACGGCGTGCACGTGCGCCACCGCGCCCGCAGCGGCGGGCTGTTCCACCGGGACTCGGTGCACGCGCTGACCGACACCTCGCTGGAGATCCGCAAGGGCGAGATCGTCGGCCTCGTCGGCGAGTCCGGCTGCGGCAAGTCCACCCTGGCCCGGGTGCTGACCGGCCTGCAGCGGCCGACCGAGGGCACCGTCACCTTCCGCGGCGAGGACCTCTGGACGATGCCGGGCGGGCGGCGCCGGGCCGAGTTCGGCAGCTCGGTCGGCGTGGTCTTCCAGGATCCGTCCACCGCCCTCAACCCCCGGCTGCAGGTCGGGCGCATCCTGCGCGACCCGCTGGACGTCCACCGCCGGGGCACCGAGCGGCAGCGCGAGGAGCGGGTCGAGGAGCTCCTCGACCTGGTCGGCCTGCCCGCGCACACCGTCCGGTCGCTGCCCGGCCAGCTCTCCGGCGGCCAGCGCCAGCGGGTCGCGATCGCCCGGGCGCTGGCCCTGGAGCCCGAGCTGATCGTCGCCGACGAGCCGACCAGCGCGCTGGACGTCTCCGTCCGCGCCCAGGTGCTGAACCTGCTGGTCGACCTGCGGGCCCGGCTCGGCCTCGGGATGGTCTTCATCTCGCACGACATCCAGACCGTGCGCTACCTCGCCGACCGGCTCGCGGTGCTCTACCTCGGCCGGATCGTCGAGGAGGGCGCGGCGGCCGAGGTGGCCGGCGCCCCCTCCCACCCGTACACCAAGGCGCTGCTGTCGGCGACGCCGAGCCTGCTCACCGACACCGAGCGGATCGTGCTGACCGGCCCCGTGCCGTCCGCGACGAACCCGCCGCCCGGCTGCCCGTTCAGCACCCGGTGCTGGAAGGCCGACGACGCGTGCGGCACCGCCTTCCCCGCGCCGAGCGGCGCCGACGAGCACCGCTGGCACTGCATTCACCCCGAAACCCCTGCAAGGAGCACTTCATGACCGCCCGTCAGGCGCAGTTCACCGGCGTCATCCCCCCGGTCGTCACCCCGCTGACCGCCGAGGGCGAGATCGACCAGGCGTCGCTGGAGCGGCTCGTCGCGTTCCTGCTGGAGGGCGGCGTGAGCGGCCTGTTCGCGCTCGGCAGCTCCAGCGAGACCGCCTACCTGACCGAGGACCAGCGCAGCCGCGTCCTGGAGATCATCGTCGGCGCCAACGCCGGCCAGGTCCCGGTGATCGCCGGCGCCATCGAGACCACCACCAACCGGGTGATCGAGCGCGGCGGCATCTCGAAGAAGCTCGGCGCGGACGCGGTGGTCGCCACCGCCCCGTTCTACACCCGCACCCACGACACCGAGATCGACCGGCACTTCCGGCTCATCGCCGACGCCGTCGACCTGCCGCTGTTCGCCTACGACGTGCCGGTCTGCGTGCACAGCAAGCTGAGCACCGAGCTGGTGCTGAAGCTCGCCGCCGACGGCGTGCTGGCCGGCATCAAGGACTCCAGCGGCGACGACGTGGGCTTCCGCCGGCTCACCCTGGGCGCCGCCCCGCTGCCCGGGTTCTCGGTGCTGACCGGCCACGAGGTGGTCGTCGACGCGATGCTGCTGGGCGACGCCGACGGCGCCGTCCCCGGCCTCGCCAACGTCGACCCGCACGGCTACACCCGCCTGGTGAACGCCGCCGCCGACGCCGACTGGGCCACGGCGAAGGCCGAACAGGACCGGCTGGCAAGGCTGTTCGAGATGGTCTTCGTCGCGAAGGGCACTTCGGGCACGGCCGCGGGCCTGGGCGCGTTCAAGACCGCGCTGATGCTGCGCGGCATCATCGCCACCAACGTGATGAGCGAGCCGATGCTGCCGCTGGGCGGCACCGAGACCGCCGCGATCGCGGAACTGCTCGACACGGCGGGCCTGCTGGGTACGGCGGTCCCGCGGTGAGGTCGGTCGCCGGCGTCGACATCGGCGGGACGAAGATCTCGGCCGGCCTGGTCGCCGAGAACGGCACGCTCGGACGGGTCGTCACCGTCCCCACCCCGGCCTCCCAGGGCCCGGCCGCCGTCCTCGCGGCCGTCGCCGGTGCCGTGCGCGAGCTGGACGGCGACGTGGTCGCCGCCGGGATCGGCAGCGCCGGGGTGATCGACCCCGTCGGCGGCGTCGTCCGCTCGGCCACCGACGCGCTGCCCGGCTGGGGCGGCACCGACCTGCGCGGCGGCCTGCGCGAACTGCTCGGCGTCCCCGTCGCGGTGGACAACGACGTGCACGCGCACGCGCTCGGCGAGGCCTGGACGGGCGCCGCCGCCGGCCGCCGTACGGTCCTGCTGGTCGCCGTGGGCACCGGGGTCGGCGGTTCGCTGCTGATCGACGGCCGGGTGCACCACGGTGCGCGGGCCGCCGCCGGGCACGCCGGGCACGTGCCGTCCGCAGCGGCCGCCGGCCTGCCCTGCACCTGCGGCGGGGCCGGGCACGTGGAGGTCGTCTCCTCGGGCCCGGCGCTGCTCGCCGAGTACCTGCGCCGGGGCGGCGCGGCAGGCACCCACCACCTGGCCCAGGTCGCCGCGGCGGCCGAGGCCGGCGACCGGCTCGCCGCCGACGTGCTGGCCGGGGGCGCACACGCGCTGGGCCAGGCCGTCGGCGGGCTCGCCAACGTCCTGGACCCGGACGTGGTGCTGGTCGGCGGCGGGGTCAGCCAGTGCGGCGACGCCTGGTGGCACCCGCTGCTGGCCGCCGTCGAGAGCGAACTGCTCCCGCCGCTGCGCGGCCTGCCGGTCCTGCCCGGAACGCTCGGCCAGTCCGCCGCGATGATCGGCGCGGCCCGGCTCGGCTGGGCGGTGGCCGCATGAGCACCGACCTGCTGGCAGGGCTGCGGGGGCGGCTGATCGTCTCCTGCCAGGCGTACCCCGGCGAGCCGCTGCGCGACCCCGACGCGATGCGGCGCACCGCACTCGCGGTGATCGAGGGCGGCGCGGCGGGCATCCGGGCCCAGGGACTGGACGACCTGCGGGCGATCCGCCCGGCCACCGGCCTGCCCCTGATCGGCCTCTGGAAGGACGGCGCGACCGGCGTCTACATCACCCCGACCGCACGCCACGCGGTCGAGGTGGCCCGGACGGGCGCCGACATCGTCGCGCTGGACGCCACCGACCGGCCGCGCCCCGACGGGCGTCCGCTCGCCGAGTCGATCGACGCCGTGCACGCGGCCGGCCGGCTGGTGATGGCCGACGTCTCCACCGAGGCCGAGGGCGTCCGGGCCGCCGGGCTCGGCGCCGACCTGGTCGGCACCACGCTGTCCGGCTACACCGAGGGCTCGCCCCGCACCGAGGGACCGGACCTGCGCCTGGTGGAACGGCTGGCCGGCGCGCTGGACGTACCGGTGATCGCCGAGGGCCGGATCCACACACCCGCACAGGCCCGCGCGGCACTGGAGGCGGGCGCGTTCGCGGTGGTCGTCGGCACGGCGATCACCCACCCGACCACGCTGACCCGCTGGTTCGACGCCGCCGTCCGGGGCGCCACGGTGTAGGCCCGGTCACCCCGGTGCGGCCCCGGAGCCCTGTGGGGGGCTCCGGGGCCGCACCGACCGGGTAGCATCGGCCGGATGCGTACGGGGGAATCCACCGGATCACTGTGGCGGGACCGGGACTTCATGCTGCTGTGGAGCGGCCGGACGGTCAGTCTGTTCGGCTCGCAGATCAGCTGGCTGGCGCTGCCGGTGGTCGCGGTCGTGGTGCTGAAGGCGAGCGCCTTCCAGATCGCGGCCCTCGGCGCGCTGAGCGCCCTGCCCTCGCTGCTGGTCTCGCTGCCGGCCGGGGTACTCGTCGACCGGGTGCGCAAGCGCCAGCTCATGATCTGCTGCAACCTCGGGGCCGCACTGGCGATGGGCTCGATCCCGCTCGCCGCCGCGTTCGGGCACGTCACCTACCTCCAGCTGTGCGCCGTCGGCCTGGTCACCGGCAGCCTCGGAGTGGTCTTCGACGCCGCGTCCGCGAGCCTGCTGCCGTTGCTGCTCGGCGGGCGCGGGCTGGTCGACGCCAACGGCCGGATGAACACCGCCCGCGCGCTGGCCGAGATGGCCGGGCCCAGCATCGGCGGCTTCCTGATCGGCCTGGCCGGCGCGGCCCGCGCGATCACCGCCGACGCGCTCTCCTACCTGCTGAGCGCCACCGCCCTCGCCGCCACCCGCTTCCGGGAGCCGGTCCCCACGCCGACCGCCGCCGGCCCGGCCACCGTGCGCGCCGACATCGTCGCGGGGCTGCGCCTCGTCCTCGGGCATCCGCTGCTGCGGGTCATCAGCCTCTCGGGGGCCGTCAGCGCACTGCTGCTGCGCGGCGTCAGCTCGGTCTGGCTGCTCTACGTCATCAGGGAGTTGCACTGGAGCGTACGGACGGCCGGGCTCGTCTACGGGCTGAGCCTGATCGGCGGCGTGATCGGCGGCATGGCCACCGGCCGGATCGTCGCCCGGATCGGCACCGGCCGCACGATGATCCTGGGCGCGCTGCTCTCCGGGCCCTTCGAACTCGTCACCCCGCTGGTGCACCCGGGGCCGGCCGGCCCGTGGATCGTGGCCGTGGTGTTCACCTCGCTGACCGCGGCGGGCATGCTGTACGCCACGGCCTCGGGGACGGTGCAACAGCTGGTCTGCCCACCGGAGATGCTGGGCCGGATGAACGGCTCCAGCCGCTTCCTGCAACTGGGTGCCCTCCCGCTCGGCCCGCTCGCGGCCGGCGCCCTGGCCACCTGGACCGGGCTGCGCCCCACGCTGTTCGTGCTGGCCGGGCTGACCCTGCTGTGGCCGGCGATCCTGCTGGCCTCGCCGCTGCGCGGCATGCGCGCCGTGCCGGTGCACAGGGCGTACGTGTCCGCCGCCGCCTGAGCCGGGCCGGACCGACGCCGGAGCGACACCGGAGCGCGGCCGGGCGGTGGTCTCAGCCGGGGTGGAAGGCCACCCGGGAGTTGGCGTCCATCGGGAGGATCAGCACGTTGCCGTCGTTCCAGGTCCACGTGTCCGGGATGAGGAACATCCGGTTCGCCGACTGGGCCAGCAGGCGCAGCCCCCGGTAGCGGTACCGGAACCGCTGCCCGGTGTCCGCGCCCGGCAGCGCCCGTTCGTCGACCCCGGGCCACTGCAGGTAGAGGCGCTCGGTGGTGTCCACCACGACGGCCGGACGCAGCGTCAGATTGCCCGCCAGCATCCGGGCGTCGGCGCGGCCCTTGTGGTGGGCGTAGGCGCCGACGGCCCAGAACGAGCAGAGCGCGATCAGCGCCGCGAGGACGGCCACGGCCGCCCGCTCCTGCGCGAACGGGTAGCGGGCTCCGGTGCTCTTCACGGACAGCACCCTGGCGTAGACGAACAGCAGCAGGGCCCCGCCCAGCAACAGCGGGGTGCCCATCGGACCGGCGTCCAGGACCCGGCAGCCGGCCAGCACCCCGAGGACGAAGACCGGCAGCGCCAGCAGCATCAGGGCCAGGCAGCCGCGCCTGACCCGCCGGGCGGCGGCCGGGCCGGTCCGGCTCGCGGCGCTGACCAGGTAGGCGGCGAGCACGCCGACCAGCGCGACGCACAGCACCACCCCGGCCGGCAGGTAGAGCGCGGCGGAGCTGCGGAGCAGGAAGTCCTGGGTGGAGAAGCCGAGGGTGGCGGCGTCGATCCCGAAGTGGGCGTACAGCGCGTCGGTGTAGGCGAAACCGAAGAAGAGCAGCAGGGCGCTGATGAAGGTGGTGGGGGCGATCAGCGTGGCGAGCAGGCTGGCCCAGCTGCTCCAGGAACGCGGCGGCGCGCCCGTGTCCTGGTGCTGCGCGTCGTCGCCGGGCCCGGCCGGCACCGGGCTCAGGGCGTGCTCGTCGCGGTCGCGGCGCTCCCGACGTTCTCGCTGCCGGTGCCGGTGCTGGTGCTGGTGCTGGTGCCCCTGCCGCTGGGGGCGCCGGAGGTACCGGTGTCCCCGTCGGCGGGAGAGTTCGAGGACCCGCCGACGGACTGGCCCGAGCTTTGCACGGTGCCGTCGGCGGTGATGCCGGAGCCGTTCACGGAGATCTTCGCGCAGCCCTTCCGGTCACCGGGTCCGGCGGGGTCTCCACTGAATGCGAAGACGAAGGACTCGGTGGCTCCGACAGCCACCGACTTGGTCGGGTCCGACGGGCTCACCGGGCTCGCCGTCGCCGAGACCCTGCCGCCCGTGCAGTCGGTGACCTGGGACACCGACACCGTGAGGGGGCCCTCCTTCGAGACGTTGGTGACTTCGACGACGGCGCTCGGCCAGACACCGCTGACGTTCGGGGAGACCTGGCCGGCCGCGTTGAAGCCGCCGCCGTTGCCCCCGGCCGAGCTGCGCGGCGCGGACGGCTGCCCCGGTCCTCCTTCGACGGGCGGGGACGATCCGAGGTCGCCGGACACCGATGCGCTCGCGTTCGTGCCGGAGGGCTCCGGCCCGTCCGAGCCGCCGCCCCCCGAACAGCCGGTGGCCAGCACGAGGGCGGTGACGGCCCCGAACAGGCGCAGGGCGGCCCCGGGCGCTGCGGAGTGAGCTGTGACGGACGGTGTCCTGGGCATGAGGTCCTTCCGGCAGGGCCGTGCAACAGGTCCGGTTGTCCGCCCCGGCCGGGGCGGCGGTGCCACCGCGACGCTACCCGTTCGTGCACGGTTCTGTTCGCAGGCCTGCCGGGTGACGGACCGTCGGGTCACCCGGCCGGCCCGAGTGCCCGGGCTGCGGGCCGGCGCCCGCCGCGTCAGTACCCACCGCAGTCAGTACCCGCAGCGGTCAGTGCCGGCCGGACAGCACGTCCGCGATCCGGGCGATCGGCGAGGTGCCGGCCCGGCCGCCGCCCTCCTGCCGGTCGGCCGCGTGGTACGCGGCGTACATGCCGTGGACGCCGATCCAGCGCAGCGGCTCGGGCTCCCAGCGGCGCACCGCGTGCCCCACCCAGGGCAGCGCGGTCAGCTCGGTGGCACCGGCGCCGCCGGCCTGCAGCACCAGATCGCGCAGGGTGCGGGCGGCCAGGCTGGTGGTGGTGACGCCGCTGCCGACGTACCCGCCGGCCCAGCCCAGGCCCGAGGCCGGGTCGAGCTCGACCGTCGAGCACCAGTCGCGCGGCACGCCCAGCACGCCCGACCAGGCGTGCGCCACCCCGGCCTGCGGGCCGACGTACGCACCGGCGGCGGGGAAGAAGCGCAGCAGGCTCTCCCGCAGCTGGGCGATGGTCCGCCGCTGTGTCACGCCGTCCTCGTCGACCTTCGAGCCGAATCGGTACGGGACGCCCCGGCCGCCGAGCGCGATCCGGTCGTCGGCGGTGCGCTGCGCGTACATGTAGGCGTGGGCCATGTCGCCCAGCGTCTCCCGGCCCGCCCAGCCGGTGCCGGCCCAGAACGACGGCGGCAGCGGGTCCGTGACGATCATCGAGGAGTTCATCGGCAGCCAGGTCCGCCGTTCGCCGCGCAGGCCTGCCGTGAAGCCCTCGGTCGCCCGCAGGACGAACCGGGCCGACACCGCGCCGTACGGCGTGAGCGCCCGGGCCGGTGCCGCGCCGGCCGCCGGCCGGATCTCCGTCACCGGGGTGGACTCGTGGATCTCCACTCCCAGCGCCTCGCAGACCCGGGCCAGGCCCAGGAGCAGCTTCGCGGGCTGGATCCGCGCGCCGTACGGGCCCCAACTGCCGCCCAGCGTGCCCGCGACGCCGATCCTGGCCGCCGACTCCGCCGCGCCCAGCAGGGTCTGCTCGTGCTGTCCGTAGGCGTGCTCCTCCTCGACGAAGGCCTTCAGCCGGGCCAGCTGCGGCCGGTTCCGGGCCACCTCCAGGACGCCGCCCTTCACGATGTCGGCCTCGATGCCCTCCTCGGCCGCGACCCGGATCACCTCGTCCACCGAGGCGTTCATCGCCCGCTGCATCCCGACCGCCGCCGCCCGCCCGTACCGCCGGGCGAAGACACCGCGCCCGGCGAAGCCGCTGTAGAGCCAGCCCCCGTTGCGGCCGGACGCGCCGAAGCCGCAGAACCGCCGCTCCAGGACGGTCACCCGCAGACCCGGGTCGGCCTTCTTCAGGTAGTAGGCGGTCCACAGCCCGGTGAAGCCGCCGCCGACGATGCACACGTCGGCGGCGGCCGGGCCGTCCAGGCGGGCCCGGGGCTCCGGCAGGCCGGTCGCGGAGTACCAGAACGACACCCCGCCGTTCGCGGTGGCGGAGCCGACGGGGGTGGCGGGAGTGCGGGGGGTGGCCACGAGGAGCGCCTGCTTTCCGGACGGGCCGGCGGTGGGGCGCCGGACATGCCTGGCACGCTATGCACGACCCTACGCCCGGGCAACAGACAGCCTGCCAGCCCGAGGGCCGCCGGCACGACAGATCGTCGGGCCACGGGTGGGGCTGCGGGGCACAGGTGCGGCGGCGGATCACGGGTGCGGCAGCACGGCCGGACGCGGCGGCCGGGCACGGGTGCGGCAGCGGGGGACGGTGGGCCTGCTCACAGTCGCAGCGACATCCCCTGGCGCCGCCGGACGGATGCGTAGGGTGATCACGTGGACTCCTGGGAGCTGGACCGACCGCGCGGCCGCGCCGCGGACGCCGAGCACGACACCCGCGCACCCGCGCGGCACCGCACGGACGGAGGAACGGCCCGATGACCGGACGCCCGAGCCCGACCGCCCGTCAGCTCATCGACCTGATAGCCGACCCGGGCACCTTCACCTGCTGGGACGAGCCGCCGGCCGGCCCGCCCGCCGACCCGGGTTACCGGGCCTCGTTGGACCGGGCCCGGGAGCGCACCGGGCTCGACGAGGCCGTCACGACCGGCCTGCTCCGGCTGGACGGCCGGCCCGTCGCCGTGGTGGCCTCCGAGTTCGGCTTCCTGGGAGGCTCGATCGGGGTCGCCACCGCCGAGCGGATCACCCGGGCCGTCGAGCGTGCCACCGCCGAACGGCTTCCCCTCGTCGCGCTGCCCGTCTCGGGCGGCACCCGGATGCAGGAGGGGTCGGCGGCCTTCCTCTGCATGCTGCGGATCACCGCCGCCGTCCAGGCCCACCAGGCCGCCGCACTGCCGTACCTCACCTACCTGCGCAACCCGACGATGGGCGGCGTCTTCGCGTCCTGGGGCACGCTCGGCCACCTGGTGCTGGCGGAGCCCGGCGCCCGGCTGGGCTTCCTCGGCCCGCGGGTGTACGAGGAACTGCGCGGCGTCCAGCTCCCGGCGGACATCCAGCTCGCCGAGACCCTGGCCGAACGCGGACTCGTCGACGCCGTGGTCGCGCCGGACGCCCTACGGGAGACGCTGCGCCGGGCTCTGGCCGTCCTGTGCGCCCGGCCCTCCCCCGGTGTGGCCGCTCCCCTGCCGCCGGTCACCGGGCGCACCGTGGACGCCTGGGACTCCGTCCGGCGCACCCGGCGCCCGGACCGCCCCGGCACCCGTGAACTCCTCGGCCACAGCGCCGAGGAACTCGTCCTGCTGGACACCCCCGGCGGCGGCGACGGCGCACTCGTGCGCGCGCTGGCGGTCTTCGACGGGCGGCCGGCCGTGGTGGTCGGCCAGCAGCGCCGATCCCCGGGGCAGGAGCGGCCGTTCACCGCGACCGACCTGCGCGCCGTCCGCCGGACGGCCCAGCTCGCGGAGCAACTCGGCCTGCCCCTGGTGACGGTGGCCGACACGGCCGGGGCCGAACTCTCCGCGCAGGCCGAACTCGACGGTGTGGCAGTGGAGATCGCCTACTGCCTGACCAGCCTGCTCGCCCTGCGCACGCCCGTGCTCGCCGTCCTGCTCGGCCAGGGCTCCGGCGGCGGAGCGCTCGCCCTGCTGCCCGCCGACCGGCTGATCGCCGCCGAACACGCCTGGCTGGCACCGCTGCCGCCCGAGGGCGCCTCCGCGATCGTGCACCGCGACGGCGACCACGCCCCCGAGTTGGCCCGCACCCAGGGCATCGGCGCGTACGACCTCGCGGCCGTGGGCCTGGTCGGCCAGGTGGTGCCGGAGCAGCCGGACGCGGCGGACGAGCCCGCCGAGTTCTGCGACCGGATCGGCCGGGCGATCGGCGCCGCACTGGCCGCACTGGCCGCCGCCCCGGAGGCGGAGCGCCTGGCCGCCCGCCGGCTCCGCCACCGGCGCCTCGGGGACACCCTGGTGGATTCCGCCGCGCCCTGAACCCACCCCCGAGCCCGGAACGCGAACGATGACGGGCCCGACGACCCGGGCCACCCGACAGGCTGACAACCACCCTTCGCCGTAGGCGATTTGGCAACTGCCGGGGCCCCGGGCGCTAGGCTGGCGGCATGCCGAACCAGGGGTCTGTCCGGGTCGTCCTCGTCAACGCGGACACCGGGCAGGAGTTCGCCCGCACCGACCTGCAAGCAGCCCTGCTCCCCGCCTCGTTCGAGACGGCCGCACAGCTCGAACTCGACGGGTCACCGTGGGCCGTCGTGATGGCGGACCCGCCGACGGCGGCCGAGTTCACCGCCACCGGCACCCTCGTCCTGCTGGTGCGGCCGGCCGCGGCGCCCCGGCCCGCAGACGGCGACTTCGTCCTCCACGAGGACGACTGGCGCCAGACGGAACTGATCTCCCGCAGGCTGACCGACCAGGCCGCCGCGGACCTGCGGGAGATCCGCCGGATCGAGGAGGAGGACCCGCCGGCGCTCGGCGAGGACGGGGGCGAGGACGAGGACGGGGGCGAGGACGCGATCCGGGCCTACAGCGACGTCCACGTCCGCCAGGAGCAGCCCGACCCCCTCGCCGGAGGCCTGCCGTACCGACGGCTCGTCGAGCTGATGCCCACCGCCGACCGCACGTACGCCGGCGTGGACCACCGCAACGGCCTGGGCCGCGTCCCCGGCTCGTTCGCCGTCGCCGTGGGTACGCTCACGCTGTACGGCGAGGCCACCGACGGCCTCGTCACCGTGCTGGGCCTGGCCCCCTCCGACCCGCCGCACCGGGCCGTCCCGATCGCCGACCTGGCCGCCGGCCTCGGCCGGCTGATGCTGGAGTTCGACCTGCTGCTCGCCGACTGGTCCGCCGCCCTCCTGCTGGAGCCGGCCGAAGTGGCCGACTGGCTCCGCGCGGGCGGCCCGGGCTTCCCCTAGCCGCCCCGGGCTCGCCCGGCCGTTGCCCGGTCCGGCTCCTCAGGCACCGCCGGTGCCGCTCAGGCATCCCGGGATCGCCGGATCGCGGGACGAGTCCGCGCGCGGGCGGCCCGAGCCCGCGCGCGGCCCCCTGTCACCAGCGGTCGTGCACCCCCGCGCGGATCCGCCGGTCGTAGAGGTCGCGGACGGCTTCGAGGGTGGCGGGCGGGAGCGGCGGCAGGGCGGCGGCGGCCGCGTTGGCGCGGGCCTGCCCGGGGTTGCGGGCGCCGGGGATGACACTGGTGACGCCGGGCTGCTGGACGATCCAGCGCAGCGCGGTCTGTGCCGCCGTGGCGCCGTCCGGGGCGAGGCCGGCGAATTCGACGGCGGCCTCGACCCCGGTGGCGAAGTCGACGCCCGAGAAGGTCTCGCCCTGGTCGAAGGCGGAGCCGTCGCGGTTGTAGGTGCGGTGGTCGTCCGCCGGGAAGACGGTGTCGCGGGTGTAGCGGCCGGTGAGCAGACCGGAGGCGAGCGGGACGCGGGCGATGATGCCGACACCGGCGGCGACCGCCGCGGGCAGGACTTCGTCCAGCGGCTTCAGCCGGAACGGGTTCAGGATGATCTGGACGCTCGCCACTCCCGGGCGGGCGATCGCGGTGAGCGCTTCGGCGCAGGTCTCGACGCTGACGCCGTAGGCGGCGATCCGCTGCTCGGCCACCAGGGTGTCGAGGGCGTCGTAGACCTCGTCGGAGGAGTAGACGGGGGTCGGCGGGCAGTGCAGCTGGACGAGGTCGAGCCGGTCGACGCCGAGGTTGGCGCGTGAACGGTCCGTCCAGGAGCGGAAGTTGTCGAGGTTGTAGTGCTCCGGCCGCTGCTCCGCCCGGCGGCCCATCTTGGTGGCGACCAGGACGGGGGCGCCCGGGTGGGCGCGCAGGTGGCGGCCGATGAGCTGCTCGCTGCGGCCGTCCCCGTAGACGTCGGCGGTGTCGAAGAAGGTGACACCGGCGTCGACGGCCGCGTCGAGGACTGCGAGGGCGTCGTCCTCGCGGACGTCGCCCCAGTCCGCGCCGAGTTGCCAGGTGCCGAGGCCGATCACGGAGGCCTCGCGGCCGGTCCTGCCGAGTACGCGCTGTTCCATGCTCCAGAGCCTCTCACTTCGGGTGGCCGGCGGCAGCACGCCCGCGTACGTGTCCTCGGGGGACGGCGCCCGCAAAGGCGTAGCCGGCACCTGTCCGGGGCAGATTGTTAACGCTAACAATCCTGCCGTCAAGCCCCCGTCCGGAGATCTCCATATCCGCCCGCCCGCGATACCCAACGGTGATCCCAGGGCACTTGACGAGGTTCCTGTGAGCGTTAACACTCATGTAACGCCAGGTCGGAGCGACCGGGTGGCAGCACCCTCCCATCACACCGGCGGACCGCTCGGGACAGGGAAGCGACCGAGCAGCCGCCCTCAACCCGCCGCCCCCCGACCGGCCCACGGCCCACGGCCACCGCCGGGATCCCCACGCTCGCGGCAAATCACTGGAGGAATTGTGCGGAAGGTAGTGACGGGCCTGGCAGCAGCCGGCCTCGCATTGACGCTGGCGGCCTGCGGCCAGAGCGCCAACGGCGTCGGCGACGGGGCATCGGCCGGCAGCGCCGACGCCAAGGGCGGCCTGGTCGGCATCGCGATGCCCACCAAGTCCTCGGAGCGCTGGATCAACGACGGCTCCAACATGGTCAAGCAGTTCCAGGCGAAGGGCTACAAGACCGACCTCCAGTACGGCGACAACGTCGTGGAGAACCAGGTCTCGCAGATCGAGAACATGATCACCAAGGGCGCCAAGCTGCTCGTGGTGGCGGCCATCGACGGCTCCTCGCTCACCGACGTCCTGCAGAAGGCCGCCGACGCCAAGATTCCGGTCATCTCGTACGACCGTCTGATCCGTGGCACCGAGCATGTCGACTACTACGCGACCTTCGACAACCTCAAGGTCGGCGAGCTCCAGGGCACCTACATCGCCGAGAAGCTCGGCCTCAAGGACGGCAAGGGTCCGTTCAACATCGAGCTGTTCGCCGGCTCGCCGGACGACAACAACGCGAACTTCTTCTTCCAGGGTGCGATGACCGTGCTCAAGCCCTACCTGGACGAGAAGAAGCTGGTCGTCCAGAGCGGGCAGAGCGACTTCAACCAGGTCGCCACGCTGCGCTGGGACGGCGGCCTCGCCCAGTCCCGGATGGACAACCTGCTGAGCAAGGCGTACACCACGGCCCGCGTCGACGCGGTGCTCTCGCCGTACGACGGCATCTCGATCGGCATCCTGTCCTCGCTCAAGGGCGTCGGCTACGGCGGAGCCGGCAAGCCGCTGCCGATCGTGACCGGCCAGGACGGCGAGCTGGCCTCGGTGAAGTCGATCATCGCGGGCGAGCAGACCCAGACCGTGTACAAGGACACCCGCGAGCTGGCCAAGGTCGCCGTCCAGATGGGCGACGCCCTGCTCACCGGCGGCAAGCCCGAGGTGAACGACACCAAGCAGTACGACAACGGCTCCAAGGTGGTGCCGGCGTACCTGCTGCCGCCGGTCAGTGTCGACAAGGAGAACTACCAGAAGGTGCTGGTCGACGGCGGCCAGTACACCGCCGACCAGCTGAAGTAGCCGTCGACCGGCTCACCTCACCGCTGCCCCCTCGGAACCGGGCGCACGGGCCGGGAGACGACCTGACACGTCACCCCGCCCGTGCCGCCCCCCGTCGAACGGATGCACCACCATGGCCGGACCTGTCCTCGAGATGCGCTCGATCAGCAAGTCCTTCCCCGGCGTCAAGGCCCTCTCCGACGTCACCCTCAGCGTCGCCCCCGGCGAGGTCCACGCCGTGTGCGGGGAGAACGGCGCCGGCAAGTCCACCCTGATGAAGGTCCTCAGCGGCGTGTACCCGCACGGCTCCTACGAGGGCGAGATCCGGTTCGAGGGCGAGCCCTGCGAGTTCCGGGACATCCGGGGCAGTGAGCAGCGCGGAATCGTGATCATCCACCAGGAGCTCGCCCTGGTGCCCTACCTCTCCATCGCGGAGAACATCTTCCTCGGCAACGAGCACGCGAGCCGCGGCGTGATCAGCTGGCACCGGACCCTCACCCACGCGAAGGCGCTGCTCCAGCGGGTCGGCCTGCACGAGAGCCCGCACACCCGGGTCGCCGACATCGGCGTCGGCAAGCAGCAGCTGGTCGAGATCGCGAAGGCGCTCGCCAAGGAGGTCCGGCTGCTGATCCTGGACGAGCCGACCGCCGCGCTGAACGACGAGGACAGCCGCAAGCTGCTCGACCTGATCCTGGAGCTCAAGGCCCAGGGCATCGCGTGCATCCTCATCTCGCACAAGCTCAACGAGATCGCCCGGGTCGCCGACTCGGTGACCATCCTGCGCGACGGGCGCAGCATCGAGACCATCGCGGTGGGCGCCGAGGGCATCTCCGAGGACCGGATCATCCGGGGCATGGTCGGCCGCGACCTGGAGCACCGCTACCCCGAGCGGACCCCGGAGATCGGCGACGTCGCGCTGGCCGTCGAGGACTGGACGGTGCACCACCCGATCGACCACCAGCGCAAGGTGGTGGACGGCGTGTCCGTGAACGTGCGGCGCGGCGAGATCGTCGGCATCGCCGGCCTGATGGGCGCCGGCCGCACCGAACTGGCGATGAGCGTCTTCGGCCGCTCGTACGGCCGGTACGCGGGCGGCCGGGTCCTGCTGGACGGCCGGGAGATCCGCACCCGCAGCGTCCCCGAGGCGATCGGGCACGGCCTCGCGTACGTCACCGAGGACCGCAAGCAGCTCGGGCTGAACCTGCTGGACACCATCAGCCGCAACATCTCGCTGAGCGCGCTGCGCCGGCTCTCGCGGCGCGGACGGGTGGACGAGCACGAGGAGACCCGGGTGGCCGAGGGCTTCCGCCGGAGCATGAACATCAAGGCGCCCTCGGTGTTCGCGCAGGTGGGCAAGCTCAGCGGCGGCAACCAGCAGAAGGTCGTGCTCAGCAAGTGGATCTTCTCCGGACCGGAGGTGCTGATCCTGGACGAGCCGACCCGGGGTATCGACATCGGCGCCAAGTCCGAGATCTACACGGTGATCGCCGACCTCGCCGCACAGGGCAAGGCGGTCCTGGTCATCTCCTCCGAGCTGCCCGAGCTGCTCGGTATGTGCGACCGGATCTACACGATGGCCGAGGGCCGGCTCACCGGTGAGCTGGACCGTGCCGACGCGACCCAGGAATCACTCATGCGCCTCATGACCGTGAGCGCGGCGACCGAGAACGAGCAGGTGTAAGGCATGGCCCAGACCGACCTCTCCAAGCCCCCGGCGAGCGCACCCGCCGCCCCGGCGCAGACCGGCGGCGTCCCGCTGCTGGTGCGGGCGCTGCGCGGGAACATCCGGCAGTACGGCATGCTGGTGGCGCTGGCACTGATCGTCGTGCTGTTCCAGATCTGGACCGACGGCACCCTGCTCAAGCCGCTCAACATCACCAACCTGATCCAGCAGAACAGCTACATCCTGATCCTGGCGATCGGCATGATGATCGTCATCATCGCCGGGCACATCGACCTCTCGGTCGGTTCGCTCGCGGCCTTCGTGGGCGCCGCCGCCGCGGTGATGATGGTCAAGCACGACGTGCCGTGGCCGCTCGCGCTGGTCGTCGCCCTGCTGATCGGCGCCGCCGCCGGGGCCTGGCAGGGCTTCTGGATCGCGTACGTCGGCATCCCGTCGTTCATCGTCACCCTGGCCGGCATGCTGCTGTTCCGGGGCGGCACCCAGATCCTGCTGCAGGGCCAGTCGGTGGCGCCGTTCCCCAAGGGGTTCCAGAAGATAGCCGGCGGCTTCCTGCCCGAGGTCGGCCCGCAGACCAACTACCACAACCTCACCCTGCTGCTCGGCGTCGGCGTGCTCGTGCTGGCTGTGCTCCAGGAGGTGCGCGGCCGGCGCCGGGCCGCCGAGTACGGGCTCGACCTGCTGCCGCTCGGCTTCTTCCTGGCCAAGCTGGCGGCGATCACCGCGGCGGTGCTGGTCTTCACCCTGCTGCTGGCGAGCTACCACGGCTTCCCGGTGGTGCTGCTGATCCTGGGCGTGCTGCTGGTCGGGTTCGGCTACCTGATGCGGAACTCGATCCTGGGCCGGCACACCTACGCGATCGGCGGCAACGAGGCGGCGGCGAAGCTGTCCGGCGTCAAGAGCAAGCGGGTGGTCTTCCTCGCCTTCGTCAACATGGGCGTGCTGGCCGCGCTGGCCGGCATGGTGTTCGCCGCACGGCTGAACGCCGGTACCCCGCAGGCCGGGATCAACTTCGAGCTGGAGGCGATCGCCGCGGCGTTCATCGGCGGCGCCTCGGCCAGCGGCGGTGTCGGCACGGTACTGGGCGCCATCATCGGCGGACTGGTGCTGGGTGTGCTCAACAACGGCATGTCGCTGGTCGGCGTCGGCACCGACTACCAGCAGGTGATCAAGGGCCTCGTCCTGCTCGCCGCCGTCGGCTTCGACGTGTACAACAAGCGCAAGGTCGGCTCCTGATCCACCGCCTGCCCACCGTCCGCATCGGATGACCCGATGACACTCCGCCCGGTCCTGGCGCCCCCAGCGACCGGGCGGAGCCCGTTGACCGGTCGCCGCTCAGTCCGCAGGCGGCTGGACCACTGCGGGCCCGCCCCGATGGGCCGTCCGCACGTACCCCCGCGGCGCCGCCGGAAGCGCCTTCACGCAGTCGGCCGAACAGGCGTTCACCAGCAGCGGCAGGACGTCGGTGGCGACCCTCAGCGATATCCACACCTGACGCGCCCGGCCGTCCAGCACCCGGTCGCACACACTGCAGGTGCTCGCCCCGCCACCGACCCGGCGGACATCCCCGGGGATCGCCGACAGCGGCGGGAACGGCGGCCGGATCTTCTCGTTGCCGTAGAGGGCCCGGGTACTCACGGTGCTCCGCACCAGCCTCCGGCACCTGGTCAACTCGTAGGGGTACCAGTGCAGGCGGCGCGAGGTGTACGGGGTGAACTCCTCCAGTGCGGTCATCGCGCCGATCTCCGGCGGGATCCGCACCAGGTTGCTGCCGTACAGCACGAGGTGCCTGACCTCGGTCAGGCCCGCGATCGCCGGCGGCAGCGTGATGACCTGCCGCCGCTCCTGCGGGCTCAGCTCCGCCAGCGGCCGGAACTCCTCGCGTCCGTCCGCGGCGGCCTCGTCCACCAGTTCCAGCAGGTGCTGCCAGCCCGGCAACGAGGTGTCCTGCTGCTCGGTGTGCGGGCGCACCCGTCGGCGATTCGTCGCCTGCCGCTGATCGAAGCAGGAGCAGTGATCCCGGTCGGGCACGGGGCTGCCCCCGAGCGGACCGGTCAGCTCGCCCCAGCGGTTCGTGAAAGCGGTCGGCCCCGCGTTGTTCGGCACGGCGCCCACGATACGCAGGCGTTGCCACCCGCCGGAGCGGCCGTTCCGTCTGCCGCCCCGGGGCCGCCCGGCCGGTTGTCGGTGGCAGGACGTACGCTCACCAACCGTGACGACTTCCGTACCCCGGTCCGCATCCGGCTGGACGGCCACCGGGCTGCACTGGCGGGACGGCCTGCCGCACCTCACCGCGGTCAGCGGGCCGCGTGAGCACCGGCGGGCCGTGGCCGCGGGGATGTCCGTCGGGTGGGTGGTCGGCGGGCCCAGGCGCTGCGGCGGGGTGCGCACGGCCGGCGGGCACCACCCCTGCCCGTACGAGGCGGTCATCGAGCCGGGCGGGAAGTCCTCGCAGTGCCCCTCGTGCCAGGGCGCCGACCCGGGTCTGGCGCTGGCCCGCGACCAGATCCTGGACGACGGCCGGACGTACCGGCTGTACCTGGCCTGGTTCGGCACCGGCGTCCTCAAGGTCGGCCTCACGGCCGAGCAGCGCGGCACGACGCGCCTGCTGGAGCAGGGCGCGCTCGGCTACACCTTCGTCGCGCGGGGATCACTGCCGGGCGTGCGCCGGGCCGAGCTCACCGTCGCCCAGGCCGGACTGGCCCGTGAACGGCTGTCGGCGCGGACGAAGTCCGCCTGCTGGTGGAGCCTGCCGGAGCCCGCACTGCGGCACCGGGAGCTGGCCGAACTGCGCGGCTCGGTGGTGCAACTGCTGAGCGGTCACGCGATCGAACTCCTGCCGGACGGGCAGCCGGTGGACCAGGTGGGGCTGTTCGGTCTGGCCGGCGGCGCCCCGCCGGTCTACCGCGAGATCACGGCGCTCAGCGACGGCGCCACGCTCTCCGGCGTCCTGCGGCCGCCGGTCGGCCGGCACCTCTTCCTCGACACCGGCCCGGACGAGCCGCCGCTCCTGCTCGACACCCGGCTGCTGACCGGCTGGACGCTCACCCCGGCCGCCGGCGCCCCCTGCGCGGGGCTGGAGCCGGCCCTGCGCCGCAGGCCGGAGAACCCGGGTGCGCAGGAGTCCCTGTTCTGAGCACGCCGGAGCCCGGAGCCGCGACCCGACCCGACCAGACCTGGATCAGAAGGGCTCGAAGCTCGGCTCGATCGGGCCGATTTCGCCGCTCGCGGCCAGTTCCTCCAAGTCCTCCGGCTCCAGGAACTCCAAGGCGTCCGGATCGACACCGTGACAGCGGTCCAGATCGCGCAACCGGTTGACGAAGGCGAGCACGAACCCGGCGAAGGGCCCGTCGTGGACTTCGACGCCGGTCTCGTGAACCATCGTCACGATCTTCCAGCGCTCCGGGTCCGGATCGCAGGGCAGGAAGAAGTGCTCGTCACCACTGTGGTCGTAGCCCCAGGAAACAAGACCGCCCGGCTCGGGATGGATCGGATACCGACAGCTTCGTCGCGGGTGCGCGGCGGGCCGGGGAAGGGGCGCACGCGATCCGATGCGGTGCTCGGACGCGCTCTGTGCGGGGGCCGCGAACGGGCGGCCGGACAGCGCCGGGCTCGTCGGGGCCGGCCGTGCCACGCGGCGCGGCGCGGGGCAGCCGCGCCGCGGGCAGCGCGGAACGGCCGCGCGAACCGATTGTTAACGCTCACACACCGATGGTCAAGAGCTCCGGCCGAATCTCCGTGCCCACCCGGTAGACCGTGCTGGAGCGGTACTCCTCCCCCGGGCGCAGGACGGTGGACGGGTACTCGGGGTGGTGCGGGGAGTCGGGGAAGTGCTGGGTCTCCAGGGCCACACCCGCGTACGCGGGGTACCGGTGGCCGCCCGGACCGGTCAGGGTGCCGTCGAACAGGTTGCCCGTGTAGACCTGGAGGCCGGGCTCCGTGCTGATGCAGTCCAGCCGGCGCCCGCTGCCCGGGTGCCACAGCGTCGCCACCCGGCGCGCGCCGCCGTCCGCCGCCGGGCGGAGCACCCAGTTGTGGTCGTACCCGCCACCCGCCGCCGCGAGCTGCGGATGGTTGGCGGCAAGGGCCTCGGCCAGCCGGCGCGGCCGGGTGAGGTCGAAGGGCGTGCCCGCGACCGGGGCCGGCGGGCCGTACGGGATCAGCGCGGCGTCCACCGGCAGGTACTGGTCGGCCTCGATCTGGAGGACGTGCTCGTGGACGGTGCCGGCGCCCTCGCCCGCCAGGTTGAAGTAGGCGTGGTTGGTCAGGTTGACCACCGTCGGCGCGTCGCAGACCGCCACGTAGTCGATCGTGAGCTCCCCCGAACCGTCCAGCAGGTAGCTGACGTTGGCCGTGAGCGCACCCGGGAAGCCCATGTCCCCGGCGGGGCTGCGCAGGGTGAACCGGACACCGGCCCGGCCCCGCTCGCGGACTTCGGCGGCCGTCCAGAGCCGGGTGGCGAAGCCGTCGGGACCGCCGTGCAGGGTGTGCCCGCCCGGCTGGGTCCGCAGCCGGTGGACGGCGCCGTCGAGCGGCAGCTCCCCGCCGGCGATCCGGTTGGCGTAGCGGCCGGCGGTGGCGCCGAAGTAGGCGGCCCCGCCGAGCAGGTCGGCCCCGGTCGCCGCCCCGAGCACCAGATTGGCCCGGTGCCCGTCCAGGTCCGGGGCGTGCAGCGCGTGCAGGCGGGCGCCGAGGGTCAGCACCTCCACCGTGACGGCCTGCTCCGCGCTGAGGATCCAGCGTTCGACGGGCCGCCCGTCGGGCAGGGTGAGGTGGGGCTCGCGGCGGATCGTGGGTGCGGTCATGGTCGGTGCGGCTCCTCTGCCTGGCGCCACCCCGGTCGGGTGCGCGCGAAAAGGGCGACGCGCGGGCACAGGGCCCGAGCGCCGCCCTGGGGACGGTTGGGTGGGTCGGACCGGCCTCAGAACCCCTGGGCCAGGCGGTAGTACGCCTGGTTCCAGCGGATCTCCTGGGTGAAGCGGCGGATGGTGGTGTCCGCGTCGATGGTCAGGAGCTCGACGCCGAGGATGTCGGAGAGGTCGGCGAGCTCCTCGGCACCGACGGCGCTGGAGAGCACGGTGTGGTGCGGTGCCCCGGCGGTGAGCCAGGCCTCGGTGGAGGTCCGCAGGTTCGGGCGGGGCTGCCAGACGGCGCGGGCCACCGGCAGGTGCGGCAGCGGCTCGCTCGGCGCCACCACGTCGATCTCGTTGGCGACGAGGCGGAACCGGTCGCCCATGTCGGCGAGGCCGACGACCACCGCCGGGCCGGGCTCGGCGTCGAAGACCAGGCGCACCGGGTCCTCCCGGCCGCCGATGCCCAGCGGGTGGATCTCGCAGGACGGGGTGGCCGCGGCGATGCTCGGGCAGACCTCCAGCATGTGCGCGCCGAGGATCAACTCCCGCCCGGGCTCCAGGTGGTAGGTGTAGTCCTCCATGAACGAGGTGCCGCCGGGCCGGCCGGCGGCCATCACCTTGAGGGTGCGCAGCAGGACGGAGGTCTTCCAGTCGCCCTCGCCGCCGAAGCCGTAGCCGTCGGCCATCAGCCGCTGGACGGCGAGGCCGGGGAGCTGGCGCAGGCCGCCGAGGTCCTCGAAGTTGGTGGTGAAGGCCTTGAAGCCGCCGGCGTCCAGGAATCCGCGCAGGCCGAGTTCGATCCGGGCGGCGTAGCGCAGGGCGTCGTGGCGCTCCGCGCCGGCCCGCAGTTCGGGGGCGAGGCGGTAGGTGTCCTCGTACTCCTTGACCAGTTCGGTGACGTCGGCGTCGCTGCTCGCGTCGACGGCGGCGACCAGGTCGTTGACGCCGTAGGTGTTGACCGAGACGCCGAGGCGCAGCTGGGCCTCGACCTTGTCGCCCTCGGTGACGGCGACGTCGCGCATGTTGTCGCCGAAGCGGGCGAGGCGCAGGCTGCTGAGCTCGGCGCGGCCGGCGGCGGCGCGGGCCCAGGCGCCGATCCGGGCGGCGACGACGGGGTCGCTGACGTGCCCGGCGACGGTCTTGCGGGCCACCCCGAGCCGGGACTGGATGTAGCCGAACTCCCGGTCGCCGTGGGCGGCCTGGTTGAGGTTCATGAAGTCCATGTCGATGGACGACCAGGGCAGCGCGACGTTCGCCTGGGTGTGCAGGTGGAGCAGCGGCTTGCGCAGCGCGTCCAGGCCGGCGATCCACATCTTCGCGGGCGAGAAGGTGTGCATCCAGGTGATCAGGCCGATGCAGGTGTCGTCGGCGTTGGCGTCCAGGCAGATCCGCCGGATGGCGCCCGCGTCGGTGAGGACGGGCTTCCACACCACCCGGACGGGTATGTCCGTACCGTCGTCCAGCGTCTCGGCGATGCTCCGGGACTGCTCGGCGACCTGGCGCAGCGTGTCCTCGCCGTACAGACCCTGGCTGCCGGTCAGGAACCAGACCTCGCGGCCCTCGATGGTCTTCATCGGTACTCTCCTTACCGGCCTGCGGGCTGCTGGCCGTACACGTGCTGGTAGCGGTGGTTGAGGCTGTCGATGTCGGCCTGCGCGATCGGCAGGGGGGTGCCGAGCTGGCGGGAGATGTGGACGGTGCGGGCGACGTCCTCGCACATCACGGCGGCCTTGACGGCGGCCTTGGCGTCCTTGCCGATGGTGAAGACGCCGTGGCTCTTCATCAGGACGGCGGGCGAGCGGTGGCCGGCCAGGGTCTCGACGATGCCCCGGCCGATCGAGTCGTCCCCGATCAGGGCGAACGGGCCGACCGGGATCTCGGCGCCGAACTCGTCGGCCATCGCGGTCAGTACGCAGGGGACGGCCTCGCCGCGGGCGGCCCAGGCGCTGGCGTAGGTGGAGTGGGTGTGCACCACTCCCCCGACGTCGGGGCGGTGGCGGTAGACGTAGGCGTGGGCGGCGGTGTCGGAGGAGGGGCTGTGCGTGCCCTCGACGACCTTGCCGTCCAGGTCGCAGAGGATCATGTTCTCGGGGGTCAGCTCGTCGTAGGAGACCCCGCTGGGCTTGATGACCAGCAGGTCCTCGCCGGGCACGCGGGCCGAGACGTTGCCGGCCGTCCAGACGACGAGGTTGTAGCGGACGAGTTCCTGGTGCAGGTCGCTGACCTGGCGGCGGAGCAGGTCGATCGGAGACGTCATGGCGGGTCAGACCTCGCTGCTCGGAGTGCCGGCGGTGGTCAGGGCGGCGTTGCGGATGGCGCGCAGGCGGTGCAGTTGCTTGTCCGGGCCGGTGCCGAAGTGGTCGTGCAGGAGGCGGTACTCGGCGAAGAGGGCGTCGTACGCGTCCGCGCGGGCCGGGTCGGGGAGGTAGGCGCCGCGCTGGACGCGGCCCATCGCGGCGGATGCGGCGCGCACGTCGGCGTGGGCGCCGGCCGCGACGGCCGCGTGGATGGCGGAGCCCAGCGCCGGGCCCTGGGCGGACTCGGCGAGCGAGACCGGGCGGCGCAGCACGTCGGCGTAGATCTGCATCAGCAGGGCGTTCTTCTTGAGTCCGCCGGTGACGATGAACTCGGTGACGGGGACGCCGCCCGCTTCGAGGGCGTCGACGATGGTGCGGGTGCCGTAGGCGGTGGACTCCAGCAGGGCGAGGTAGACGTCCTCGGGGCGGGTGGCCAGGGTGAGGCCGACGATCACGCCGGAGAGGTGGTGGTCGACGAGGGTGGAGCGGTTGCCGTTCATCCAGTCCAGCGCGACCAGGCCGTGGGCGCCGACGGCGCGGCCGCCCGCCCTGCGGGTGAGCAGCTGGTGCAGGTCCTCGCCGTTCGCGGCGGCCTCGGCGTGGTAGTCGGCGGGGACGCCCTGGCTCAGCCACCAGGCGAAGATGTCGCCGACCGCGCTCTGCCCGGCCTCGTAGCCGTAGGCGCCGGCCACGATGCCGCCGTCGACGACGCCGCAGATGCCGGGGACGTCGGCGAGGGTGGCGCCGTTGACGACGTGGCAGGTGGAGGTGCCCATGATGGCGAGGAGCCGGCCGTTCTCCACGGCCTGCGCGGCGGGGGCGGCGACGTGGGCGTCGACGTTCCCGGCGGCGACCGCGATGCCCTCGGGCAGGCCGGTCCAGGCGGCGGCCCGCGCGGTGAGCGAGCCGGCCCGGCTGCCGAGCGGGGCCAGCGGGTGCCCCAGCGGGTGCTCCAGGCGGGTGCGGGCGAAGTCGGCGAAGACGGGGTTCAACTCACCCAGGTACTCCTCGGACGGGTAGTGGCCGTCCTGGTGGATGCCCTTGTAGCCGGCGGTGCAGGTGTTGCGGCTCTCGGTGCCGGTGAGCTGCCAGACGATCCAGTCCGCGGCCTCGATCCAGCGTTCGGTGGCGGCGTAGACGGCCGGGTCCTCCTCCAGTACCTGGAGGGCCTTGGCGTACTGCCACTCGGCGGAGATCTTCCCGCCGTAGCGGGAGATCCACTTCTCGCCGCGGGCGTGCGCGAGGTCGTTGATCCGGTCGGCCTGCCCCTGCGCGGCGTGGTGCTTCCAGAGCTTGGGCCAGGCGTGCGGGCGCCCCGCCAGGCCGGTCTGGGCCAGCGGGGTGCCGTCGGCGGTCGTCGGCAGCACGGTGCAGGCGGTGAAGTCGGTCGCGATGCCGATCACTGCGGCCGCCTCGACGCCTGCGGCGGCCAGCGCGGCGGGGACGGCGGTGTGCAGTACCTCGCGCCAGTCCTCGGGGTGCTGGAGCGCCCAGTCGGGGGGCAGCACGGCGCCGGTGCCGGGCAGTTCGCGGTCGATGACGCCGTGCGGGTACTCGTGGACGGCCCAGCCGAGTTCCTCGCCGTCGCGGACGCGGACCACCACGGCGCGGCCGGAGAGGGTGCCGAAGTCGACACCTACGACGTAGGTCTCGGTGGCCCGGGGTGGTGGAGTCACGGTCGGTTCACATCCTTCGTACGGAGTGGGGCTGTTGTGGTCGCTCTGGTCGGGTGTCGGCCGCCGGACGGCTGCGCGGCGTTGCGGAGGTCCGGCGGCCGGCCGCCGCTCCAGGCCTCACCCTCGAAAGGCCGTGGAACGGGGCCGCCGGGCGGGCGGACGGAAGCGGGTGTGTCTGCCCGTACGGCGGAGCGAGTGGCCGCTCCCGGCGTCGGCCGGATGCGGGCTGCGGTGGCCCGGAGCAGGGTGCAAGCTGATTGTTAGCGTTAACAATCTGCCTGTCAAGAGACCCGCCCACGGCGGGGCGGAGGTGGGGCCCCGAGGCGGGCGTGGGCGAGGTCCCGACCCGGGCGAGGTGGGGCCCGGGGCGGGCGGACGCGAGAGCACGGGCCCGGCGGCGCGGGGACGCAGGCCCTTCGCCGCCGGAGCCACCGCCCTGGCCGCCGGGCCGGGCCCGCAGGCCCGTCGCAGGTCCGTCGCTGGCCCGTCGCAGGGTCGCGCAGACCCCGCTCCGCCCCGGCCGGGTCTCAGGCCCGGCGCCGGCCGGCGCCCGAGATCAGGCGCTGGAGCAGGATGAAGACGAACAGCAGGCCGCCGATCACGATCCTGGTCCACCAGGAGCTGAGCGTGCCCTGGAAACTGATCACGGTCTGGATCAGCCCGAGCACCAGCACCCCCAGCGCGGTGCCCAGCAGGTAGCCGGAGCCGCCGGTGAGCAGGGTCCCGCCGATCACCACGGCGGCTATCGCGTCCAGTTCCAGGCCCACGGCGTGCAGGCCGTAGCCCGAGAGCATGTAGAAGGTCAGCAGCACCCCGCCGAGCGCCGAGCAGAACCCGCTGACCGCGTACACGGTGATCTTCGTCCGGGCCACCGGCAGGCCCATCAGCAGCGCGGACTGCTCGCTGCCGCCGAGCGCGTACACGTTGCGGCCCAACCGGGTGTGGTGCAGGACGACGAACGCCGCCGCCAGCACCAGCACCGCGATCACGACGCTCGGCGAGACGAACAGGCCGCCGGGCAGCGGGATCCGGGTCTGCGCGAAGGCGGTGAAGGTGGGGTCGGTGATCGAGATCGAGTCGATGCTGATGGTGTAGCAGAGACCCCGGGCCAGGAACATGCCCGCCAGGGTGACGATGAACGGCTGGATCTCGAAGGTGTGGATCACCCACCCCATCACGAACCCGCCGCCCGCACCGACCGCGAGCACGAGCGGGATCACCAGCAGCGGCGGCCAGCCGTGCGACTCCACCAGCCAGGCGCAGAGCATCGTGGAGAGCGCCACCACGGCGCCGACGGACAGGTCGATCCCGCCGGTCAGCACCACGAAGGTCATCCCGACCGCGACCACCAGCAGGAAGGCGTTGTCGATCAGCAGGTTGAGCAGCACCTGCCCGGAGAAGAAGCTCTCGTAACTCACCGACCCGGCCACGAACAGCGAGACCAGCAGCACCGAGGTGACCACCAGCGGAATGTACTCCCGGCGGACGGGCCGGGCGGTCAGGGCGTTGGCACTCATGCGCCGGCCTCCAGGTTGGTGGGCGCCACCGGCTCCGGCCGCAGGCGGGTCGCGGGCCGGGCCCGGCGCCGGGCCAGCTTGGCGCGGAAGACGGGTGACTGGATCAGGCAGACCGTGATCACCACGACGGCCTTGAACACCAGGGTGGTCTCCGGCGGGATGCCGATGGTGTAGACGGTGGTGGAGAGGGTCTGGATCACCAGCGCGCCGATCACGGTGCCGCCGAGCGAGAACCGCCCGCCGGTCAGCGAGGTCCCGCCGACCACGACGGCGAGGATGGCGTCCAGTTCGATCCAGAGCCCGGCGTTGTTGCCGTCGGCAGCCGAGACGTTCGAGCTGATCATCAGACCGGCGACACCCGCGCACAGCGCGCTGAAGACGTACACCAGGCCGATCAGGCCCATCGCCCGGATGCCGACCAGCCGGCTCGCCACCGGGTTGCCGCCGACCGACTCCAGCAGCAGCCCCAGCGCGGTGCGCCTGGTCAGCAGCGAGGTCAGCAGGACGACGGCGCCCGCCAGCAGGATCGCGAACGGCATGGTCAGCCAGTAGCCGCCGCCGATCATCTTGTACGGATCACTGGTGATCGTGATGATCTGACCGTCGGTGACCAGCTGGGCGACCCCGCGACCGGCGACCATCAGGATCAGCGTGGCGATGATCGGCTGCACCCCCGCCCTCGCCACCAGCAGGCCGTTCGCCAGGCCGAGCAGCAGGGCCACCGCCAACGCGATGCCGATCGCGCCGGCCACCGCGCCGAAACTCGCCGGGTCGGCCGCCTCGCTGATGTGCAGGCAGGCCAGCGCACCGGCGATGGCGACGGTGGAGCCGACCGACAGGTCGATGCCGCCGGTCGCGATCACCAGGGTCATGCCGAGCGCCACCAGGATCAGCGGCGCCCCGAAGTGCAGGATGTCGACCAGGCTCCCGTACAGGTGCCCGTCCTTGACCCGGACCGCGAAGAAGTCCGGGGTGAACGCCAGGTTGGCCAGCAGCAGCGCGGCGAGTACCGCCACGGGCCAGAAGAGGCGGTGTTTCGTCATGACTGAGCTCCGCTCGCGATCGTCGCCATGATCCGCTCGGGGGTGAGCGAGCCGTCGTTGGCCAGCTCGGCCACCAGCCGGTGGTCGCGCAGCACGGCCACCCGGTGGCTGAGCCGCAGCACCTCCTCCAGCTCGGCCGAGATGAACACGACCGACATGCCCTCCTCCGCGAGCCGCGCCACCAGGCGCTGGATCTCGGCCTTCGCGCCGATGTCGATCCCCCGGGTCGGCTCGTCCAGGATGAGCAGCTTGGGGTCGGTGATCAGCCAGCGGGCCAGCAGCACCTTCTGCTGGTTGCCGCCGCTGAGGTTGCGGACCAGCGCTTCGGGGTTGTCCGGGCGGATCTGCAGGGCCCGGATCCAGCGCAGCGCCAGCTCGTCCTGCCGGGCGCGCGAGAGCGGCCGGGTCCAGCCGCGGGCGGCCTGCATCGCCAGGACGATGTTCTCCCGGACGGTCAGCTCGCCGACCAGGCCCTCGGTCTTGCGGTTCTCCGAGCAGAACGCGATGCCGTGCGAGATCGCCGCCCGCGGGGTGCGCAGGGCGGCCGGCGCGCCCTCGATCCGCACGGTGCCGGCGTCGTTGCCGTCCGCGCCGAACAGCAGCCGGGCGGCCTCCGTCCGGCCGGAGCCGAGCAGGCCGGCCAGGCCGATCACCTCACCGGGCCGGACGGTCAGGTCGTACGGCTCGATCGCGCCGTTCCGGGCCAGGCCCTCGGCCTCCAGGAAGGGCGCGCCGGACGGCGCCGGACGCTTGCGGCGGGCGGTCGCGGACAGCTCGTCCAGGCTCGCCAGCTCGCCGCCGATCATGCGCGAGACCAGCTCGACCTGGCTCAGCCCGCGGGTCAGGTACTCGCCCTCCAGCCGGCCGCCGCGCAGGATGGTCATCCGGTCGCAGATCTCGTAGATCTGGTCGAGGAAGTGCGAGACGAAGAGGATCGCCACCCCCTGGTCGCGCAGCCGCCGCATCACGGTGAACAGCTGGCGGACCTCGTCGCGGTCGAGGCTGGAGGTCGGCTCGTCCAGGATCAGCACCTTGGCCGAGACGTCCACCGCCCGGACGATCGCGACCAGTTGCTGGACGGCGATCGAGTAGCTGCCGAGCGGCGCGGTGACGTCGACGTCCAGGTCGATGCCGGCCACCAGCTCGGCGGCCCGGCGGCGCAGTTCGGCCCAGTGGACGAGGCCGAACCGGCGCGGTTCGCGGCCGATGAAGATGTTCTCCGCGACCGACAGGTTCGGGCAGAGGTTCACCTCCTGGTAGACCGTGCTGATCCCGGCCTGCTGCGCCTGGAGCGGGCCGGAGATGAACACCTCGCGGCCGTCCAGCCGCACCGATCCGCCGTCCGACTCGTAGACGCCGGTGAGGACCTTGATCAGGGTCGACTTGCCGGCGCCGTTCTCGCCCATCAGGGCGTGCACCTCGCCGGGGAAGAGCCTGAAGTCGACCCCGTCCAGCGCCAGCACGCCGGGGAACTCCTTGCGGAGCCCGTGTACTTCCAGGACCGGTCGCTCTCGCATCCGCTCCTCCTCTCGTGGTCGGGACCGGGGGCCCGCCGCGCCGGCGGGCAGCTGCCGACGCGGCGTGGGGCCCCCGGTCACCGGGCCGGTCAGTACTGGCGGGACGGCAGCGCGGCGGCGGCCTGGTCCTGGGTGAAGACGCCCTCCTCGGTCTTGATCCGGCGCGGCACCTGCTCACCCGCCTTGACCTTCTTCACGAGCTCCATCAGCTGGTCGCCGAGGAGGGGGTTGCACTCCACGTCGACGTTGATCTTGCCCTCGCTCATCGCGGTGAAGGCGTCCTTGACCCCGTCCACCGAGATGATCTTGATGTCGGTGCCGGGCTTCTTCCCGGCCTCCTCGATCGCCTGGATCGCCCCGAGCGCCATGTCGTCGTTGTGCGCGTACAGCACGTCGATCTTCGGCTGGGACTTCAGGAAGGCCTGCATGACCTCCTTGCCCTTCGCCCGGGTGAAGTCACCGGTCTGCGAGGCCACCACCTTGAACTTCGGGTCGCCCTTGATGACGTCGGCGAAGCCGGACTTGCGGTCGTTGGCCGGGGCGGAGCCGGTGGTGCCCTGGAGCTCGACGATGTTCACCGGGTCGGTCTTGCCGGTGTACTCCTTCGTCAGCCAGTCGCCGGCCTTCTTGCCCTCCTCGACGAAGTCCGAGCCCAGGAAGGTCGCGTAGAGCGACTCGTCCTTGGAGTCCACCGCGCGGTCGGTCAGCACCACCGGGATGTGCGCGTCCTTGGCCTCCTTCAGCACGGTGTCCCAACCCGACTCGACCACCGGCGAGAAGGCGATGACGTCGACCTTCTGCTGGATGAACGAGCGGATCGCCTTGATCTGGTTCTCCTGCTTCTGCTGGGCGTCGGAGAACTTCAGCGTGACGCCGGCCTTCTTCGCCGCGTCCTGCACGGACTTGGTGTTCGCCGTGCGCCAGCCGCTCTCCGCGCCGACCTGCGAGAAGCCCACGACCAGCTTGCCGCCCGAACCGCCGTCGGCCTTGCCGTCGCTCGAACTCCCGCCGCTCGCACAGCCGGTAAGGACAACGGCCATCGCGCCGGCGACCAGGGCCGCCGCAGCTCTCTTGGACATCTTGGGGATCCTCTCGGGTGGGGCCCGCCGACGGTCGCGCAGCTCGCGGGCCGGATGGCGGGGAGATCGGCCGGCGCCGGGGCGGGGCGCGGCCGGGTGGAGGCAGGACGGAGCAGCGGGACGGCGCTGGGTGGGGCCGTCCGCACTCCGGGGGGATTCGTGTGTTCTGGAGATGGCGCCGCCGTTTCCGGCTTCGTCTGGATGAGATTGTTAGCGCTAACAATTTGCCGGTCAAGAGCCCGGTCGGGCGTTATGCAAACTTGACCTCGTCGGTGCCGGTCCGTCGACTGCACTCGGCAGGGCACGAGTTGGGTCACCGGCGGGGCGCCGGCCACGCTCAGCGGCCGGTCAGCGGCCGGACGTCGGCAGCGCTCAGCGGCCGGTCACCGGCCGGACGTCGGCAGCGCTCAGCGCCCGGTCACCGGTCCGGCGCTGCGGCGCAGCACCATCTCGGGCGAGACCAGCACGTGGCTGCGGGCGTGCCCGACCCCTGCCAGCTCCTCCACCAGCAACTCCAGTGCACGCCGGCCCAGTTCGCCGAAATCCTGGCGCACCGTGGTGAGCGGCGGGGTGAAGTACGCGGCCTCGGGGATGTCGTCGAAGCCGACCACGCTGATGTCGCCCGGGATCGCCCGGCCGGATTCGTGCAACGCCCGCAGCAGGCCCAGCGCCATGTGGTCGTTCGCGCAGAACACCGCGCTGACCTGGGCGTCCTTCGCGATCCGCAGCCCCGCCTCGTACCCGGAGCGGGAACTCCAGTCGCCGCTCTGCACCGGCGGGACCAGCGCGCCGACCGCCTCCAGCGCCCGGCGCCAGCCGGTCTGCCGGTTCTGCGTCTCCAACCAGCCGGCCGGACCGGCCACATGGTGGACCGTCGCGTGCCCGAGGTCCAGCAGGTGCCGGGTGGCGGCCAGCGCCCCCGCCTCGTTGTCCACCGCCACCATCGGCACCCGCGACTGGCTGCCCGAACCGACCGCGACCACCGGCACGGCGCTGGACAGCTTCGCCACCGCACTCACCGCCGAGATCTGCGGGGCGATCACGACGATCCCCTCCACGCCCTGGTCCCGCAGCCGGTCCACGGCCTCCTGGAGGGAGCGGCTGTCGAGCGAGCGCAGGCTGGCGACGCTGACGAAGTACCCCGCGCTCCTGGCCGCCTGCTCGATCCCGTCGAGCATCGAGGCGGGCCCGTACAGCGCGCTGGCGAAGCTCACCACGCCGAGCGTCTGCGAACGTCTGGTGACCAGCGCGCGGGCCGCCGAGTTCGGGCGGTAGTCCAGTTCGCGGATCGCGGCGAGCACCCGCTCCCGGGTGTCGGGCCGTACGTGCGGTGCGCCGTTGAGCACTCGGGACACCGTCTGGTGGGACACCCCGGCCACCCTGGCCACGTCGGCCATCACGGGCTGGCGCAGCTCCGGCTCGGTGCTTCCTGTTGCCACTCGTGGCCCCCTTGTCGGCTCGGCACCACGACTCTCTCATGTGTGCTCACGAGAGTGTATTTGTTCACGTTCACAGGACAAGGTGCTGCTGGGCCGGCCTGTCAGGGGCGCTCGCGTGCCTCCGGGCCGTCCAGCCCCAGCAGGGCCCGCATCCGCGCGTACTTCGCGGTCAGCCGGGCCGCCGTCCCCGCGTCGAGCACGGCGAGCCGGGCCGGATCGGCGTTGTGCGCGAGGTCCGCCTGCTTCACCAGCAGCGCACCCGGCGTCGCCAGGATCCGGGCCGCGTACTGCTCCGGCGCCTCCCCTGCACGCTTGGTGACGGCCGCCACGATCGCCTTGACCTGCCCGGGGAGCGGCGCCGCCGCCAGCCACTGCTCGGACAGCGCCTCGTCCTCGACGGCGTCGTGCAGCCAGGCGGCGGCGATCTGCTCCTCGCTGCCCCCGCGCTCGCGCACTCCGCGCGCCACGGCGGCCAGGTGCTCCGCGTACGGGCGCCCCGCCTTGTCGACCTGCCCCTCATGCGCACGGCGGGCGATCGTCTCCACGTCGGTCAGGCTCAGGTGTCCCATCCGGTCATGCTAGCCAGGCCGCCGGCGGGGGCCGGACCCGCCGGTGCACCAGCGGGTCCGTAATCAGGTGCGGCCCGTCGGACCGTCGGCTAGCCTCCGGGCCATGACCTGGCTGCCCGCTGACTTCGTCCACCCGCTCCGCGTGCCGCTTCCCGGCGGGTACCACCTGCGCCCGATCGCGGGCAGTGACACCGAGCTCGACTATCCGGCCGTGATGGGTTCGCGGGAGCGCCTGTGGTCGGTCTACGGCGAGGCCTGGGGCTGGCCGCCGGCCAGCATGACCTACCAGCAGGACTTCGACGACCTGGTGCGGCACGAGCGGGAGATCGCGGCCCACCAGTCGTTCAACTACGCGCTGTTCGACGACGCGGGCACCGCCCTGCTCGGCTGCGTGTACATCGACCCGCCGGAGAAGGCCGGGGCGGACGCCGAGATCTCCTGGTGGGTGGTGGACGACCGGGTCGGCACCGCGCTCCAGCACGACCTGGACGCGCTCGTCCCCCGCTGGATCGCCGAGGACTGGCCGTTCGAGCGTCCGCGCCACGTCGGGCGCGACCTCTCCTGGGCGGACTGGCTGGCCCTCCCGGACCACGGCTGACCCGGCGTCCGGGCCGGCCGGCGTCGCCGTGATCCGCTGCCCGTGAGGCCGGGCGCTCGTCGTCGGCACCCGGACCAGTCGCCACCCGGACCGGACGGCACCCGGTGACCGGCCGGCACCGTGACCGGCCCGGCTCCTCGGCGGCTCCGGCTCAGCCCCGCAGGCTCCCCAGGACGGCGGCCCGCCCGGTGGCGGCGTCCGGGGCGGCGAGCGCGAGGGCCGCGAGGCCGGCGCAGTCCTCCAGGGTGTGGACGGCGAGCGCGGCCCGCAGGGTGCCCAGGCAGGACGGCGCGGCGGAGAGGCTGGTGACGCCGAGCCCGACCAGGACGAGTGCCAGGGCCGGATCGGCCGCGGCCTCGCCGCAGACCCCGACCGGCCTGCCGCGCTCGCGCCCGGCCCGGGCGGTGGCCGCGACCAGGTCGAGCAGGGCCGGCTGCCACGGGTCGAGCAGCTCGGCCAGCGAACCGAGCGTGCGGTCGGCGGCGAAGGCGTACTGGGCGAGGTCGTTGGTGCCGATGCTGAGGAAGTCGCAGACGTCCGCCAGCTGCCCGGCCCGCAGCGCCGCCGCCGGCACCTCGACCATGGCGCCGGCCACCGGCAGGCCGTGGGAGCGGACCAGGGCGGCGAACTCCTCGGCCTCGCGCGGGAGGGAGACCATCGGCGCCATCACCCAGACGTCCGCGGAGCGGCCGCGGGCGGCGGCGGCGACCGCCGCGAGCTGGGTCGCCAGCAGCTGCGGATCCCGGGTGGCGGTGCGCAGCCCGCGGATGCCGAGGGCCGGGTTCTCCTCGTCGGGGGCGGTAACGAACGGGAGCGGCTTGTCCGCCCCGGCGTCCAGCGTGCGGACGACGACCCGGCGGCCGGCGAAGGCGTCGAAGACCTGTCCGTACGCGGCGCTCTGCTCGTCGAGGCCGGGCGCCTGCGCGCGGTCGAGGTAGAGGAACTCGGTGCGGAAGAGGCCGACGCCCTCGGCGTCGGCCGCCGCCGCGCGGGTGAGTTCGTGCGGCGCGCCGAGGTTGACCAGCAGGGCGACGGGGTGCCCGTCGGCCGTCCGGCCGGGGCCGCTGACGGCGTCGGCCTGCGCACGGCGGAGCCGGTCGCGCGCCGCCGCGCGCCGTACGGCCTCGGGCGACGGGCCGGGTTCGACCGTGCCGGCCGCGCCGTCCACCAGGACGCTCTGCCCGTCGGTGAGGCCCGCGGCCGCCGGGCAGCCGACGACGGCGGGCAGGCCGAGCGCCTTGGCCAGGATGGCGGTGTGGCTGGTGGGACCGCCGCGCTCGGTGACCAGGGCCAGCACGCGGGCCGGGTCGAGCAGGGCGGTGTCGGCGGGGGCGAGGTCCCCGGCGACCAGGACATAGGGGTGGCCGGGGTCGGGCAGGCCGGGTGCGGGCAGGCCGAGCAGCCGGGCGACCGAGCGGTCGCGCAGGTCGTCCAGGTCGGCGGTGCGTTCGGCGAAGTAGCCGCCGGCCGCTGCGAGGCCCGCCCGGAACTCGCCGTAGGCGGCGGTGAGCGCGTGGGCGCCGTCCGCGCCGAGGCCGACGAGTTCGACGGCGCGGTCGGCCAGTACGGGGTCGGCGGCCATCATCGCCTGCGCGGCCAGGACTTCGGCGGCCACGCCGGAGGCGCGGGTGGCGCGCTCGTCCAGGTCGGCCACCACGGCGGCGACGGCGCGGCGGACGGCGGCGCTCTCCGCGGCGGGGTCGGTCACGGTGCGGGGCGGCGGGAGGGCCGGGGTGCCCGCCATCCGGGCGACCGGCCCGGCCGCGCTGCCCGCGCCGACGCCGATGCCGTGCAGCACGGCCTGGCCGCCCGGGGCGGCTTCGGAGTGCGCGGTCACCGGGCGTCCCCGGCACCGGGGCCGTCGAGCTGGTCGGGGCCGGGGTCGTCGAGGTCGCTGCCGAGCAGGCGGGCGAGTTCGTCCAGTGCACCCTGGGCCTGCTCGCCGTCGGCGGTGAGTTCCAGGGTGTCGCCGTGGCAGGCGGCGAGGGTGAGCACCGAGAGGAGGCTGCGGGCGTCCACCGGCGGCCGGCCGGGGCGGGAGACGCTCACCCTGACCGGCTGGCGGGCGGCGGCCCGGACGAACAGCGAGGCGGGCCGGGCGTGCAGGCCGCTCCGCGAACCTACGGTGACAAGGAGTCGGGGCATGGCGCTTCCTTCTGGGTCCGACTGCGTGGGGGGTACGCCGAACGGGGCGGTGTACCGGGGGCGGGGCGTCCGGACCGGTGGCTCGGGGGCACGGCACCGGTCCGGACCGAATGTGGTTTCACGCCCGTCAGAGGCGTGTTGCGATTGGTTCTACGCCCGGATCGCGGCGAGTGTCAACACATTCGGGCATTTCTGAGACGGCCCGAATCTCTTTGCTTTTCGATCCTCCGCGCGTATCGTCTGGGTTAATCAGGCGTAACCGGACATGAAACGGACCCAATCCCACATGTATGCAGCGGAGCGGCAGCAGCAGATCCTGCTCCTCGCCCAGGAGCGCGGACGCGTCGACGTCCCCTCCCTCGCCGAGGAGTTCGGCGTCACCCAGGAGACCGTCCGCCGCGACCTGAGCGCGCTGGACCGGGCCGGGCTGCTGCGCCGGGTCCACGGCGGGGCGCTGCCCGCGGGCGGCCTGCACCTGGAGCCCGGGCTGGCCGAGCGCGACAGCACCGCCCCCGGCGAGAAGGAGCGGATCGCCAAGGCCGCGCTGGCCCTGCTCCCCGTCCAGGGCAGCGTGCTGCTGGACGCCGGCACCACCGTCTCCCGGCTCGCCGCGCTGCTCCCGCTGGACAGCACCCTGAGCGTGGTCACCAACGCGCTCCCGGTGGCCGCCCGGCTCGCCGACCACCCCGACCTCACCCTGCACCTGGTGGGCGGGCGCCTGCGGCACCGTACCCAGGCCGCCGTCGACACCTGGGCCCTGCGCGACCTCGCCGACATCCACGCCGACGTGGCCGTGATCGCCACCAACGGCTTCTCCCCCGAGGGCGGGCTCAGCACCCCGGACCTCGCGGAGGCCGCGGTCAAGCGCGCGATGGTGGCGGCGGCCCGCCGGGTGGTGCTGGTCGCGGACTCGGCCAAGTACGGCGCCCGGCACTTCGCCCGCTTCGCCTCGCTCGACCAGGTCGACGTGCTGGTGACGGACACCGGCCTCACCGACGAGCAGGCCGAAGAGATCGAGAACCTAGGACCGGAAGTGATCCGCGCATGATCGTCACCATCACCCCGAACCCCAGCCTGGACCGGACGTACGAGCTGCCCCAGCTGTCCCGCGGCGAGGTCAACCGCGCCCTGAGCGACCGGGTGGACCCGGGCGGCAAGGGCGTCAACGTGGCCCGCGCACTCACCGCCGCCGGGCACCGGACGACCGCCGTCCTGCCGCTCGGCGGGTTCTCCGGGCTGCTGCTGTCGGACCTGCTGCTGCGCCAGGGCATCGACGTGGCGACCGTGCCCGTACGGGGCGAGACCCGGACGAACGTGAGCATCGTGGAGGGCGACCACGTGCTCACGAAGATCAACTCGCTCGGCCCCGAACTGAGCGGGCAGGAGTCGGCCGCGCTGCTCGCCACCGTCCGCGGCGACTTCGTCGGCGCCCATGTGGACTGGCTCGCCTGCTGCGGCAGCCTGCCGCGCGGCCTGGCCCCCGAGTGGTACGCCGACCTGGTCGGCCAGGTCCACTCCGGCGGCGCCCGGATCGCCCTGGACACCTCCGGCCCGGCACTGCTGGCCGCGCTCGCGGCCCGCCCCGACGTGGTCAAGCCCAACCGCGAGGAGCTCGCCGAGGCGGCCGGCCGCCCGCTGGCCACCGTCGGCGACGCCGTCGACGCGGCCCGCCTGCTGCTGACGAAGGGCGCCCAGCAGGTCCTCGCCAGCCTCGGCGCGGACGGCATGCTGCTGGTCTCCGCGGAGGGCAGCTGGTTCGGCACCGCACCGGTGCGGGCCGTCCGCAGCGACGTCGGCGCGGGCGACGCCTCGCTGGCCGGCTTCCTCGGCGCGGGCGGCACCGGGCCGCAGGCCCTCGCGGCCGCCCTGGCGCACGGCGCGGCGGCCGTCCAGCTCCCGGGCAGCGCGATGCCGACGCCCGCCGACCTCGACCCGGCCGCGGTCACGGTCTCCACCGACCTCCCGCTGGGGCGGCCGCTGCAGGGCTGACCGCGCGCCGAAGCGCGCCCATCGACTCCGGCCGCACCCGTACCGCGGCCGACACGGACCCCGGGGGCAACGGGAACCACCAGGAACCGACGGCTGAAGGACGACCGACCATGCACGACTCCGGCAGACTGATCACACCCGCTCTCGTCGACCTCTACCTCGCGCCCGCCGACAAGGCCGAGGCCCTGCGCGCGCTCGCCCAGCGCCTCACCGCCGAGGGCCGGGTCACCGACCTCGACGGCTTCCTCGCCGACATCGCCGCCCGGGAGGCCCAGGCGCCGACCGGGATGGGCGACGGCATCGGCATCCCGCACTGCCGCTCGGCCCACGTCACCCGGCCCAGCCTCGCGTTCGGACGCAGCGCGCGGGGCCTGGACTTCGACGCCTCGGACGGCAGCACCGCCGACCTCGTCTTCATGATCGCCGCTCCGGACGGCGCCGACGACGCCCACCTGCAGATCCTCGCCGCGCTGGCCCGCCGGCTGATGGACCCGGCGTTCACCGGCGCCCTGCGGGCCGCCACCGACCCGTCCGCCGTGGCCGCCCTGGTCAACGGCGAGGAAGCACCGGCGGCCCCCGTACCCGCCGCCCCTGCGGCGCCCGCACCCGCCGCGGCGCCCGGCGGCAGGCCGCTGCGCCTGGTCGCCGTCACGTCCTGCCCGACCGGCATCGCGCACACCTACATGGCGGCCCAGGCCCTGGAACAGGCGGCGGCCCGGGCGGGCGCCGAGATCCAGGTGGAGACCCAGGGTTCGGCCGGCTCCACCCCGCTCGCCCCCGCGGTGATCGCGGCGGCCGACGCGGTGATCCTCGCGCACGACGTGGAGGTCCGCGACCGGGCCCGGTTCGCGGGCAAGCCGACCGTGGACGTCGGCGTGAAGGCGGGCGTCAACCGGGCGGACGAGCTGATCGCGCGGGCGACCCGGGCGGCCGGGGCCGCTGCGGGGGCCGCCGGCGTCGGCACGGCCGGCGACGAACCGTCCGCCGCCGAGCCGGCGGCCCGCCAGGAGCACTGGGGCAACCGGCTGCGGCAGTACCTGATGACCGGCGTCAGCTACATGATCCCGTTCGTGGCCGCCGGCGGGCTGCTGATCGCGCTCGGCTTCGCCATCGGCGGGTACCGGATCTCCTCCGCACCGTCCGTGGTCGGCCACTTCGACTGGACGTCCCAGCACAGCTGGGCCGCGATGCTGTTCCAGGCGGGCGCGGTGGCCTTCGGCTTCCTGGTGCCGATCCTCTCCGGCTACATCGCGTACGCGATCGCCGACCGGCCCGCACTGACGCCGGGCATCGTCGGCGGCGCGATCTCGGTCGTGGTCGGCGCGGGATTCCTCGGCGGCCTGGTGTCCGGCCTGCTCTCGGGCTTCCTGGTGCTGTGGATGGTGCGGTGGCGGGTGCCGAAGGCCGTCGCGGGCATCATGCCGGTGGTGGTGATCCCGCTGGTCTCGGTCGCGGTGATCGACTTCCTGATGTTCGTGGTCGTCGGCTCGCCGATCGCCTCGGTGATGTCCGGGCTGACGGACTGGCTGAACAGCCTGTCCGGGACGAACGCGATCCTGCTCGGCGTGCTGCTGGGCGCGATGATGGCCTTCGACATGGGCGGCCCGCTCAACAAGGTGGCGTACACCTTCGCGGCCGGCGCGCTCACCACGGCCGGCTCCACTCCGGACGCCGGCAGCCTCAAGGTGATGGCCGCCGTGATGGCGGCCGGTATGACCCCGCCGCTGGGCATGGCGCTCGCGACCACCGTGCGCGGGCGGCTCTTCACCCGTGAGGAGCGGGAGAACGGCAAGGCGGCCTGGGTGCTGGGGGCGTCGTTCATCACCGAGGGCGCGATCCCGTTCGCCGCCGCCGACCCGCTGCGGGTGATCCCGGCCGCCATGGCCGGCAGCATGACCACGGGCGGCCTGGTGATGGCCTTCGGCTCCACCCTGCGGGCGCCGCACGGCGGCATCTGGGTGCTGCCACTGATCGGCAACCCGTTGCTGTACGTGCTCGCGATCGCGGTCGGCACGGTGATCACGGCGGCGCTGGTGACGGTGCTGAAGGGCCTGCGCAGGCCGGACGCCGCCGCCGGCGCCGACCGGACGGACCAGGTGGCGGCCGCCGTCTGATCCGCCGTCCGATCCATCGGCGGGGCCGGGGCGCGCGGGTTCGCGGGTGCGCGCCCCGGCCCCGCCGGATCGTCCGACAAGCCTTCTGATCAGTAGATCAGGTAGGCGGGCCGGTGCCCTTCGTCGTCGATCTCACCGGTGACCTGCGTGCGCAGTTTGCGCGAGAGTTCCTCCAGGGCCCGCGACGCCGCCATCTCCTCGCCGATCCTGGCCAGCGGCCGGTCGTCCGCGCTGCGGACGGCCTCCCCGTGTCCGTTCAGGCCCGGCGCACGCGCTCCGACCAGCCGCGCGTCGCACTGCGTGTGCACGCCGTCCTCCTCGAAACTCAGCTCCACGTCCCACTGGTTGTGCATGCCGTACCTCCTGGCGCCAACCCCCTCGCCACCTCTGTTCCCACCAGCGTGCGCCCGCGCGGGGCCCGGCGGCAACCCCCGTCGGGGAGCGCGAAGCACCACCCGTGCGCACCTGCGGCGGACCGGCCGCGCCGGGCACCCGGCGGTAGGCTGGCGGAAGCGCGTCGTGGCACCGGACCGGCCGGACCGGCTCGGATGCGACGCAGCCACGAGACGTTTGGGTGGTCCTCCGTGGCCGTCTTCCTCCTGGCGCTCGGCGCAGCGTGCTGCCTGGGCCTCGGGTTCGTCCTCCAGCAGCAGGCGGCGCAGCGGGCGCCGCGCTCCGACCTGCTGCGCTGGCGGCTGCTGCTGGACCTGCTGCGGATGCCGCAGTGGCTGCTCGGCACCGCGTTCATGGTCGCGGGCCTCGCGCTCAGCGCCCTCGCCCTGGACCGGGGCGAGGTCTCCCTGGTCGAACCCCTGCTGGCCACCAACCTGCTCTTCGCGATGGGCCTGGCCCGGATCCTGACCCGGCAGTCGCTCGGCCGCTCCGGCTGGGCCGGCGTGCTGCTGCTCGCCCTGGGCGTGACCACCTTCATCGTGGCGGGGCGACCACAGGGCGGCGGGACGCAGGCCGGTGCGCTGCGGTACTGGCTGGTGGTCGGCATCGTGGTCGGACTGACCCTGCTGCTGGTCTCCACCGCCCGCCGGATGCCGCTGCTGGAGGAGGCGACCCTGCTCGCCCTCGCCGCCGGCCTGCTGTACGGCTTGCAGGACGCCCTCACCCGGACGGTCGCCCAGCGGCTCGACACGGACGGGCTCGGCGTCGTCCTGCGCAGCTGGGAGCCGTACGCCGTGCTGGCCGCGGGGGTGGTGGGGCTGCTGCTGGTCCAGAGTGCCTTCGAGGCCGCGCCGCTGCGGATGTCGCTGCCCGCGCTGACCGCGGCCCAGCCGCTGACCGGCATCGTCTGCGCGGTGGCGCTGCTCGGCGACCGGTTACGGGTGACCCCCGGCGCACTGGCCTGGCAGGCGGTGGGGCTGCTGTGCATCGTGGCCGGCGTGGTCATGCTGGGCCGCCACCCGGCGATGCCCGGTGCCGGACCGGGTGCCGGAGCGGGCCGGGAGAAACCACCGCCCTGACTGGCCGCACGACGGCGGTTCGCACGCGCCGGGCCGCGGCGCCCGCCCTATCGTGGCCGCACGACGACCGCCGCTGCGGGCCCGGCGGCGGCAGGAGACCCGGATGTGCTGGAGTGCCGAGGCGGACCTGGCGGCGGGCATGGTCGTCAGCGGCGTCGGCCTGGCCTGCCTGGCCCTGGTGCGCCGCCCCGGGCAGCTGCCGCTGGCCGCGCTGCCCCTCGTCCTCGGCGTCCACCAGCTGGTCGAGGCGGCGGTCTGGCTGGGGGTGGACGGCCGGCTCGGCCCCGGCCCCGCACAGTGGGCCCGGACGGTGTGGGCGGTGATCGCCCTGCCGCTGCTGCCCGCCCTGGTACCGCTGGGCGTCTGGTGCGCCGTCCGCACCTCGCGCGGGCGCGCGCGGCGGGCCGCCTTCGTCGTCCTCGGGTTCGCCGTCGCGGTGCCGCTGGCGGTGGCCGTCGCCGGCCGGCCGGTGACCGCCGAGGCGCACGCGCACGCGCTGACGTACGGGATCGGCGTCCCGTACGCGCCGCTGCTGCTGGCGGGCTACCTGCTGGCGACGGTCGGCTCGCTGCTCGCGAGCGGCGACCGGGTGCTGCGGCTGCTCGGCGCGCTGGTGGGCGCGGCGGCCGTGGCCGGCGCGCTGCTGTGGCGGCTGGCCTTCGCCTCGGCCTGGTGCGCGCTGGCGGCGCTGGTCAGCGTCGTCGTGCTGGGGTGGGTGCGCCGCGACGGCCGTCCGGGCGCACCGGCACTCAGCTTCCGGCGCGCCCCGGGGCACGCAGGGCGGAGCGGGCCGCGTTGAAGCCGCACATCCCGTGCACCCCGCCGCCGGGCGGGGTGGCCGCCGAGCAGAGGAAGACGCCGGGGATGCCGGTGCTGTAGGGGTCGAGCGCCGCCCGGGGGCGGAGCAGCGTCTGCCGGAGGGTGTTGGCACCGGTCGCGATGTCGCCGCCGACGTAGTTGGCGTTGTGGCGGGTCAGCTCCGCGGTGGAGCGCACGGCCCGGCCGACGATCCGCTCCCGCAGGCCCGGCGCGAACTGTTCGATCCGGTCGAGCACCGCCTCCGTCGCGTCGCCCGGGTAGCCGTGCGGGACGTGCGCGTACGCCCAGACGGGGTGGATGTTCCCGGCCGAGCGGCCGGGGTCGGCCAGGTACTGCTGGGAGACCAGGACGAACGGGCGCTCCGGCATCCGGCCGCGGTGGATCTCCCGCTCGGCGTGCACGATCTCGGCCAGGGTGCCGCCGAGGTGCACGGTGCCGGCCCGTCGGCAGGCCTCGTCGGTCCACGGCACGCCGCCCTCGACGGCGAGGTCCACCTTGAACGCGCCGGGCCCGTGCTGCCAGCGCCGGTACGCGCGCCGCACGCGCGCCGGCAGGCGGTCGCCGCAGATGTCGGCGGCGGCGCCGGGGGCCACGTCGAGCAGGACCGTCGCGGCCGGCGGCAGCGCGTCGAGCGAGTCGACCCGCACCCCGGTCTCGATCCGGCCGCCCAGCTCCCGGAGTCTCGCGGCCAGCGCGTCGGTGACGGCCCGGGATCCGCCCTCGGCGACCGGCCAGCCGAACCGGTGCCCGGAGGCGATCAGCATCAGCCCGAACGCCGAGGTCATCGGCCGGTCCAGCGGGTGCAGGGCGTGCGCGGCGGCGCCCGCGAACAGCGCCCGGGCCTGCTCGGTGCGCCAGCGGCGGGCCAGCACGGTGGCGGGCTGCACGGCCCGCACGCCGAAGCGGGTGAGTCGCAGCGGATGGCCCGGCACCCGCAGCACCGGTTGCAGGACGTCCTCGGCCAGTTCGTCGAACCCGGCGGCCAGCGGCCCGAACAGCCGCTGCCAGGCCGGGCCGTCCGCGCCGAGCCCGTCGGCGGTCGCGGCGACCGAGCGGACCAGCACCGCGGCCGGCCCCGACTCCAGCGGGTGCGCGAGATCGATCTCGGGCCAGCGCCAGCGCAGCCCGTGCCGGTCCAGCCCGAGCGAGCGCAGGAACGGCGAGCCGACGCCGAGCGGATGAACCGCCGAGCAGTGGTCGTGCAGCACGCCGGGGACGGTCAGCTCGCTCGTCCGCGTCCCGCCGCCGATCTCCGCCGCCGCCTCCAGCACCGTGACCGCGACCCCCTGCTGGGCCAGCGCGACGGCGGCCGCCAGCCCGTTGGGGCCGGAGCCGACCACGATCGCCTCGTCCGTCCGCGACTCGTCCATACGAAACATCGTGCCAGAGCGAACCGGCTCCGGCCGGGGCAGGTCCGGGCCGGCCGGCCGGGGCCGGGTCGCACCGGTGACCGGCGGGCGGCGGCGGCGTACAGTGGCGCCTCGGCGGGCGGCGCACCCGTCCGGGCCTGGGCTGAGGCTGCGTCAACAAGGGGGCAGTGGCGTGCTGGAGCGGAATCTGACGTCTGCGGCCGACCGGGCCGACTACCTGGTGGATCTCTCCAACATCGTGCGCGACCCGGCGCTCGGCGGGGCCGCGCCGCGCTCGCTGCGGCGGCTGGCGCTGGTGGCCGAGGCACTGGTCGCGCTGACGGGCGACCACCGGGTCTCGCTCTACCTGGTCGCCGACCGCAGCCTGCTGGCCGGACACCGCGAGTTCGGCGACCCGCAGGAGGTCGGACGGCTGCGCGGGTGGGTCGCCGAGGGCCTGGTCGAGGAGGTCGGGGACGCCGACGAACGGATCCTGGAGATCGCCGGGATGACCGGCACCCGGGTGATCACCGGCGACCACTACGACCCCTACCGCGAGGAACACCCCTGGCTGCAGGGCAACACCTGGCAGTTCCTCAGGCCCGTGCTCCGCCACGGCCCGCTGCCGGGGCCCGGCCGGGTGACGCTCGTCCCGCTGGACATGGGCCACCGCAGCGCGACGGAGATCTCCCGGAAGCTGGAGCTGTCCGTACTCAAGAAGCAGGGGCTGCTGGATTCCGGCCGGACCCCGCTCAGCGAGGTGGTCCGGCAGTCCTGGAAGTGCCCGGAGCGGCGCTGCTCGCTCTACGACACCCGCAGCGGCGGCCGGATCCTGCTGCCCCGGATGCGGCGCGGCGTTCCGACCTGCGAGTTGCACGGCGCCCCGCTGCTGGCGGACGGGCCGCGGACGGGAGCCGCCCAGCTCAAGGCCGTGGTCGACGGCGTCTGCGCGGCCCGCTACACCCTGGACGAGGGCTCGACGACCTTCGTCGGGCGCAGCCCCGGCGCCGACGGCATCGCCCTGCACGCGCTGCTCCCGCCGGAGCGCGCCGGGCTGGTCAGCCGGCAGCACGTCAGCGTGTCGGTCCGCCGGGGGACGGTCCTCGTGCAGGACGTCAGCAGCTACGGCACCCGGCTCCGGCGGGCCGACCGGCGCGGGCGGCCCGGGCTCTGGGCACCGCTCGTGCCCCGGGCCGAGCAGGGCTTCAGGCCGGGCGACGAGGTCGAACTCGCACCGGGGGTGGTCCTGGTGCGCAGCGGGCGGCTGTTCCCCGCCGAGCTGTCGGACACCTGGCGCGCCGCGGCCGGCCGCACCCCGGCGCCCGCACACGCCTCCGCCACCACCCGGCTGTCGGGCGAGCGGCTGCCCTGAGCCCTCCCCGGGTGTCCGCGGGCCCGCCGGGAACCGACTGGCCGTCACACCGGTTGTACCCGTGGACGGTTAGTGGCGCCAAGGGCTGGGACGGACCGTCGCGCCCGGGGCCCGGCCCGCCTATCCTGGTCCCCGACCGGGGACGATCAAGGAACGCAGAGGGGCAGTCATGGCCGAGAACACCTCGTGGATGGACCAGACGACGGAGGGGTTCCGGCCGCCGAGCGATCTCCACCCCGAAATCCCGCACCCCGCCCGGATATACAACTACTTCCTCGGCGGCAAGGACCACTTCCCCGCCGACCGGGAGGCGGCCGAGAAGGTGCTCGCCTTCGCTCCGGCCACGCCGTCCGCGGCCCGCGCGAACCGCGCCTTCCTGCAGCGCGCCGTCCGGTACGTGGCGGGCGAGGGGATCACCCAGTTCCTGGACATCGGCACCGGCATCCCGACCGCGGGCAACACCCACGAGGTGGCCCAGCAGGTCGACCCCGCGGTGAAGGTCGTCTACATCGACAACGACCCGATCGTGCTGGCCCACGCCCGGGCCCTGATGGCGGGCCCGGGGCACGGCGCGACCACCGTGCTGCAGGCGGACCTGCGCGATCCGGCGGCCATCCTCGCCGACCCCCGGGTCCGCGAGGCGATCGACTTCGGGCAGCCGGTCGCCCTCATGCTGGTGGCCGTCCTGCACTTCGTCGACGACGAGCAGGACCCGTACGGCCTGGTCAAGACGCTGCTCGACGCCCTCGTCCCCGGCAGCTACCTGATCCTCTCGCACGCCACCGGCGACTTCGACCCGCCGGAGCACTCGGCGGCCGGCAAGGCCGCGTACCAGAAGGCGGCCGCGCAGGTCAGCCCGCGCTCGCACCCGGAGGTGCTGCGCTTCTTCGAGGGCCTGGAGCTGCTGGAGCCCGGGGTGGTCGCCGTGCCGAAGTGGCGTCCGGAGGACGCGGAGGCGGCCGAGGCCTGGGCCCCCGGGTACGGGGCGGTCGCCCGCAAGGCCTGATCCGGCAGGGCAACCGCCGCCGTGGGCGGGCGCGTGCTGACGCGCCCGCCCGTGCTCAGGCGAGCGGCAGCGCCAGGACGGCCGTCAGCCCGCCGCCCGGGGTCGCCTCGACGCCGAAGCGGGCCCCGCCGGCCCGCACCAGGGCGTCCACCGCCCCGCGGTCGCGGACCCCGCCCGACGCCCAGTACGCCGCCTCGCCCGGCACGCTCGCGCCGCGGTCAGCCACCCGGACCTCCACGCGTCCGGGCCGCCCGTCCGGGCCGGACGCCAGCACCGCGCGGACCAGCACCCGCGCCCCCGGCCGGCTGCGGCGCACGGCGTGCCCGACGAGCGCCGCCACTGCCAGGCCCAGTTCCGGCTCCCCGGCCGCGACCGGTGGCAGGCCCTGCGGAAGCTGCAGGCGTACGGCGTGCACCCAGGCTCCCCAGCTCCCCTCTGCTCCACCGGCTCCCTCCGCTCCAACGGCCGCCGGGCCGGTGGCCGAGCGGACGGCCGCCGCCACGGCGGCGCGGACGTCGGCCACCCCGGTGGCCCACTGTGTCTCCGGTGCCATAACCGGGCTCCTTCTCTTGCGACTGGGCGTCCCACCGGCGGCGACCGGGCGCCGGACGCGCCGCGACCTGCCCGGTCCGGGGTCGGAAGTCCACCCGCCGCGGGGTGCGCGGACCTCAACGGCGGGTGGCCCACGGACCTACTCTCGGTGAATCCCACCCTCGGGGCATCAGGCCGTGGTCCCGTGCCGACCCGCCGACCGGCGGGGTACGGCCGCCGCCGGTCCACCCGGCCGGGTGCAGCCACCGGTCCTAGACTGGCCCCATGGCCCGGCTCAACGACGAGGTCCAGGCGCTGCTCCAGGAGTACGCCGACCTCCTCTCGCTCACCGGCGGGGACGCCTTCCGGGCCCGCGCCTACGAGAAGGCCGCCCGGGCGGCCGGCGGCCATCCGCAGGACATCGCGCAGCTCGACGTGAAGGGCCTGCAGCAGATCCCGGGCGTCGGAAAGTCCACCGCGGAGAAGATCGCCGAGTACCTGCGCACCGGCCGCATCGGCGCCCTGGAGGACTTACGGGCGAAGATCCCCTCCGGTGTGCGCGAGGTGATGGGCATCCCCACCGTCGGGCCGAAGAAGGCCCTGACGCTCTACCGCGAGCTCGGCATCGGCTCGGTGGACGAACTCGCCGACGCGATCCGGGCCGACCGCCTGCACGACGTCGCCGGGTTCGGCGACCGCAGCGCGGAGCGGATCCTGCAGGGCATCGAGCTGCGCCGGGCCTCCGGCGGACGGGCCGGGATCGACGTGGCCACCGCGCTCGCGGAGGAGGTCGTCGCCGCGCTGTCGGCCGTCCCCGGCTGCGTCCGGTGCGCGCACGCCGGGTCGCTGCGGCGGATGCGGGAGACCATCGGCGACGTCGACGTGCTGGCCACCGCCGAGGACTCGGCCCCGCTGATGGCGGCCCTCGTCGCGCTGCCGTACGTCACCGACGTCCTCGCGAGCGGCCCGACCAAGACCTCGGTGCGCACCACCAAGGGGCTCCAGGTGGACCTGCGGGTCGTACCGCCGGAGGACTGGGGCGCGGCGCTGGTGTACTTCACCGGCTCCAAGGCGCACAACATCCGGCTGCGCACGATGGCCGTGAAGGCCGGGCTGAAGCTCTCGGAGTACGGGCTGTTCCGGGCCGGGGACGGGGCGGGAGACGGAGCCGGACACGGGGCGGGGGACGGCGCCAGGATCGCGTCCGCGTCGGAGGAGGAGGTGTACGCGGCGCTCGGGCTGCCGTGGATCCCGCCGCCGCTGCGCGAGGACCGCGGCGAGATCGAGGCGGCCCTGCGCGGCGAGCTGCCGCAGGTCGTCACGGAACAGGACCTGCGCGGCGACCTGCACACCCACACCGATCTCACCGACGGGGTCGCGCCGCTGGAGGAGATGCTCGCCGCGGCGGCGGCCCGCGGGTACGCGTACGTCGCCGTCACCGATCACGCGCCGGACCTGGTCATGCAGCGGATGACCGACGAGAAGATGCTCGCCCAGCGCGCGCGGCTGCGCGAACTGGCGGGCCGGTACGGGCGGATGCGGCTGCTGCACGGCACCGAGCTGAACATCGGCCCGGACGGCGGGGTCGACTGGCCGGCCGGGTTCCTGGCCGGGTTCGACGTCTGCGTGGCGTCCGTCCACTCGCACTTCGGTCTCGACCGGGCGGCCCAGACCCGGCGCCTGGTCCGCGCCTGCGAGAACCCGCACGTCCACGTGATCGGCCACCCCACCACCCGGCTGATCGGCCGCCGCGCCCCGATCGACGTCGACCTCGACGAGGTGTTCCGGGCCTGCGCCCGCACGGGCACCGCGATGGAGGTCAACGGCTCGCCGCACCGGCTGGACCTGCGCGACGAACACGTCCTGCGGGCGAAGGCCTTCGGCGTCCGTTTCGCCGTCGACAGTGACGCGCACTCCCCCGGCCAGCTCGGCTACCCCAGGTACGGCATCGGCACGGCCCAGCGCGCCGGGCTCACCCCGGAGGACGTGATCAACACCTGGCCGTGGCAACGGCTGGAGCGGTTCCTGCGCAAGGCACCGGCGACGCCGGACCAGTCCGATTAGTTCGTGCACACCCCTGGTGTGCGGCGCACCGGAGGCGCATCATGGAAGAGAACCTGCGAGGCGTCGAGGGCCAAGTTCGACCGCAGGAGGCAGTGGTGACAGACCGAGCGTCTGCCGCTGGTACCTCGGTCGACGATCGAACCGAGCGGCCGGAGGACGTTGGTTGAGAGTCCGGAGGCCACCCTCCACCTCGCAGGTTCACCGCTGCCCGCAGGCACCTTCACCGCTGTGCGCCCCCTGGGATGTGCGCCCCTTAGGATCGGTCCGTCCGCACTCCACCGGCCTGCCAGGGGACGCCCGTCGTGATCGAGAGCGAACTCGCCGCCGTCGGCCCGTACTTCGCCGTCCGCTCCGGGGCCCCGGGCGAACCGCCACCGGCCGGTTTCCGGCCGCTCCGGGAGCTGTACGCCGTCGGGCCGGGCAGCACCCTGGCCGAGCGGATCCCGGCCGTCGCGCACCGGCTGGGCGGCGCGGAGGCGCGGGTGGCTGCCTCCATCCTGCACCTGGGCCTGGCGGCCCGGCTGTGGTCCGTGGCGCTCGGCGCCGCCGCCCTCGGCGGAGCCGTGCCCGACCTGCACCCCGACCGGGTGCACGCCGTCCTCCCGCCCCAGGGGCCGATCGACCTCTGGCTGCCGCCGCCCGGCCCCCAGCCGCGGCCCGCCACGGCCGCACTGCTGCGCCGGGCCGTCGTGACCGACAACCTGCTGCCGCTCTCGGCGGCGGTGCGCGCGGTCGCCCCGGTGTCGGAGGGGCTGCTGCGGGGCAACGCCGCGTCCGCCCTGGCCGGCTCACTGCGGGTGCTGCACGGGCACGTCCGGGCCGCGCGGCCCGAGGTGGCCCGCACCGCCCGCCGGCTCGCCGACGACCTGCTCGCCCTCGACCCGCTGGCCGGCACCGGCCTGCTGACCTGCGCGGGGCCGTCCGCCACACCCGCCTTCCGGCGCACCAGCTGCTGCCTCTACTACCGGATCGGACCCGGCGCGGGCATCTGCGGCGACTGCGTGTTCGACGCGCCCCCGCGCCGCCCGGAGGCGGGCGGCGGCGACGAGCAGGCGGGCTGAAGCAGCATCCGGCGGCCCGTCGTTCCCGTCACCTGTCCGCGCGCGGGCCGGTCGCGGGCAGTTCCACCGTGACGAGGAGCCCGCCGGCCGGGCGCGGCGTGAGGGTGAGCGTCCCGTCGTGTGCGCGGGTGATGGTCTTGACGATCGACAGGCCTAGGCCGACGCCCGCGTGGCCGGTGCGGATTCGTTCGGTGCCGCGCCGGAACCGTTCGGTGAGGGTGGCGACCAGCTGCGGGGAGAGCCGCTCGCCGGTGTTCTCGACAGTGAGCACCGCACGGCCGGCGCGGACGACAGTGTTCACCCACACCATGCCCGGCCCGGGGAGATTGTGGAGGACCGCGTTCTGCACGAGGTTCATGGTCAGCTGCAGGAGGAGGGCGTGCGATCCGAGCGCGCGGGTGACGTCGCCGCGGGTCTCGATGGTGACGCCGTGCCTTTCCGCGAGGGGCAGGAAGGTCTCGGTGGCCTCCTCCGCCAGGAGCGACAGGTCGACGGCTTCCCGGGCGAAGGCCCGCTGCTCGGCACGGCTGAGCAGGAGCAGCGCCTCGGTGAGCTCGATCGCCCGGGTGTTGACGGCGTGCAGCCGGGCGATGACCTCGCCCACGTCGTGGTCCGGATCGGTGCGGGCCACGTCGAGGAGCGCCTTCGAGACCGCCAGCGGGGTGCGCAGCTCGTGCGAGGCGTTGGCGGCGAACCTCCGCTGTTCGGCGACGTCCGCCTCCAGCCGCTCCAGCATCGCGTCGAAGGCGTCGGCGAGTTCCCGGAACTCGTCCCTGCGGCCCGGCAGCCGGATCCGGTGCGAGAGCGATCCGGTCGTGGCCAGGCGGGTGGCTTCGGTGATGCGGGTCAGCGGGGCGAGCATGCGGCCGGCCAGGATCCATCCTCCCACCAGGCCGAACACCAGCAGGAACGCCAGCACCGCGGCGGCCCTCGGAGCGAAGACGTGCAGGAGGTTGGACCGGACGGGAAAGACCCCGCCATTGGTGAGGGTGCCGGTGCCGCTGGGGACGAGGAGCGCACGGTCGGGCACGTAGCGCAGGAGGAAGACCCACACCGCCGCGAGCAGCAGCACGCCGGCCAGCATCAGGAACCCGGCGTAGCTGAGGGTGAGTCTGAGGCGAACGCTCAACCCGGATGCCCTATCCACGCTCCCCGCCCCCGTGACCGGCCTCCGGTGGCGTGCCGATGCGGTAGCCGACGCCCGGCACGGTGGCGATGATCCAGGGTTCGCCCAGACGCTTGCGCAGGGCCGAGACCGTGATGCGCACGGCGTTGGTGAAGGGGTCGGCGTTCTCGTCCCACGCGCGTTCCAGGAGCTTCTCGGCGCTGACGACACCCCCCTCGGCGGCGACGAGGACTTCGAGCACGGCGAACTGCTTGCGGGTGAGCGCGACGTAGCGACCGTCCCGGTAGACCTCGCGGCGGAACGGGTCCAGCCGCAGACCCCCGATCTCCCGCACCGGCGGCCGGTTGTGGGCGCGCCGGCGGTCCAGTGCCCTGAGCCTGAGCGCGAGTTCCTGGAGTTCGAACGGCTTCGTGAGGTAGTCGTCGGCGCCGAGTTCGAACCCGGACGCCTTGTCGTCCAGACGGTCGGCCGCGGTGAGCATGAGGATCGGCATGCCGGTACCGGCGGCGATGATGCGCCGGGCGATCTCGTCACCGGACGGTCCGGGGACGTCCCGGTCGAGGACGGCGATGTCGTAGGTGTTGAGGCCCAGCAGTTCCAGAGCGGTGTCGCCGTCACCGGCGATGTCGGCCGCGATCGCTTCCAGCCGCAGGCCGTCGCGGACGGCTTCGGCCAGAAAGGGCTCGTCCTCGACGATCAGCACGCGCATGCCCCTGATGCTACGAGCCGGCACATATCGTCGGCGTATCGAAAACCCCATACGCGCCGGCAACACCGCGCCGCGTTGACTGGCGGCGGCTGCCCGGGCGGGTGTGCCGGCCCCGGGACGCAAGGATGCAGCAGTGACCGGCAGTGCGCAGGGACGGACGATGACACAGGTGGACGGAGCGCCGGCCGGGCAGGACGGCACCGGGCGCCGGGCGAGCGGCGGCGGGACCTGGCGCAGACGCGTCCGCCGGACACTGCGCGCCGCCCTGCGGCCGGCCCCCTGGAGGCGCGGCCCGCTGCTCGCGGCGACGGCACTGCTGCTCGGCCTGCTCATGCTGCTGCACGCGAGGATTCCGAACCGGGGCACCGGAAACCTCGGCAGCCTGCTGGAGACCTTCCTGCCGTGGTCGGGCCTGTGCGTGCCGGTACTTCTGGCCGGGGCACTGTGGCGCCGCTCCGCGTCCGTGCCGGTGGCGCTGCTGCTGCCGGTCGCCGTGTGGCTGAACCTCTTCGGCGGCCTGCTCGGCGACAGGTCCCACCCGGGCGGCGACCTCACCGTGGCCGAGCAGAACGTCGACGCCGACAATCCCGACCCGGCCGCCACCGCCCGCGACCTGGCCGCCACCGGCACGGACGTGCTGGCGCTGGTGGAGCTGACCACGCAGGCCACGGACACCTACGAGAAGGAGCTGGCGAAGGCCTACCCCTACCACGCGGTGCAGGGCACGGTGGGGCTGTGGAGCAAGCTTCCGCTGACGGACACCCAGCCGATCGACGTCATGAACTACGGTCCGCTGGCGGACACCAGAGCGGGCGACCGGGAGATGCCTTCGAACCGGGCGCTGCGCACCACGGTGGCGACCGACCACGGGCCGCTGACGGTGTTCGTCGCCCACCTCGGGTCGGTACGGGTGAACCCCCGGGCGGGCTTCTGGACGGGCTCGCGGGACATCGGCGTACAGGCACTCGGGAAGGCCGTCGCCGCTGCTCCGGGTGAGCGGGTGGTGCTGCTCGGCGACCTGAACGGCACCATGGACGACCGCGCGTTCGCCGGCCTCACCTCGCAGCTGCGGTCGGCCCAGGACGTGGCCGGGGACGGCTTCGGCTTCTCCTGGCCGGCAGGGTTCCCGATGGCGCGGATCGACCAGATTCTGGTCCGCGGCGTGAAGCCGGACAGCTCCTCGGTGCTCCCCGCCAACGGCAGCGACCACCGGGCGGTGACGGCCGCCATCAGCTGGTGAACACCGTGGGCGTCGGCGCTCCACCCGCCGCGAACGGTGGTGCGGAACCTAGGATGACCCGGACGCCGCACCCACGAGGAGCCCCCGTGACCGACCATGAGGCCACCGCCAGCCCGACCGGCTGGGTGGCCGAACAGGCCCGCCGCTACGAGGAGTCGGGGGGCACCGTGGGCGCGACCATACAGGGCGCCCCCTGCCTGCTGCTGGACACGCTCGGACGGCAGAGCGGCCGGTGGCGGCGGACGGTGCTGATCTACGGGCGCGACGGCGAGGACTACCTGATCGTCGCCTCACTCGGCGGCTCCGACCACCACCCGCTCTGGTACCTCAACCTGACGGCGAACCCGGACGTCCGGCTGCGGGTCGGCCCCGAGCGCTTCACCGCCCGCGCCGAGACCCTGCCGGCCGAGGAGAAGGCCCGCGTCTGGCCGGGCCTGGTCGAGGTGTTCGCCCCCTACGCGGGCTACCAGGCCAAAACGCAGCGGGACATCCCGGTCGTCCGCCTGACCCGCACGGAGGGCTAGGCCGCGCCTTCCGACGCTGCCCCGCTGTGCCCCGGCCGGTCGGGGCACAGCGGGGCGGCGCGGTTCCGGGCACAAGGGCAACGGGAGCACTGGGGCACTGCGGCAGTGGGGCACGGGAGCGTGGGAGCGCTCCCAATCCGTTCGCCTATGCTGCGAGTCAGAACCCAGCCGGCCGGACCGAGCCGCCGGCCCGGAACAGAACGGCCGCCATGACCGCCCCCACCGATCACCCACCCGTCCGCTGGGGCATCCTCGCCACCGGCGCCATCGCGCACTCCTTCGCCGACGACCTCGCCCTGCTGCCCGACGCCCGCCTCACCGCCGTCGCCTCCCGCACGGAGGAGTCCGCGCGGCGGTTCGCCGACCGGCACGGGATCCCCCGCGCGTACGGCGGCTGGGAGCAGCTGGCGCAGGACCCGGAGGTCGACGTCGTCTACGTCGCCACACCGCACGCCCAGCACCACGCCGCCGCCGCGCTCCTGCTGGCCGCCGGAAAGCCGGTGCTCTGCGAGAAGCCGCTGACCCTCAACCTGGCCGAGGCACAGCGCCTGGTCGGGCTGGCCCGCGAGCGCGGGGTGTTCCTGATGGAGGCGATGTGGACGTACCTCGACCCGGCCGTCCGCCGGCTGACCGGGCTGATCGCCGACGGCGCGATCGGTGACGTGCGGTCCGTGCACGCCGAGTTCGGCTTCGCCGCACCGCCCGGCCCGCCGGGCCGGCTGCGCGATCCGGCCGCCGGCGGCGGCGCGCTGCTGGACGTCGGCGTGTACCCGGTGGCCTTCGCCCAGCTGCTGCTGGGCACTCCCGACACCGTCCTCGCCCTGGGCCGGGTGGCCGGGGACGGCGTGGACGACAGCACCAGCATCCTGCTCGGGCACCCCGGCGGGGCGCAGGCCGTCCTGTCCTGCTCGATCGTCTCCGACATGGCGCAGCGGGCGGAGATCAGCGGGACGCGCGGCCGGATCGAGATCCCCCGGGACTTCTACCGGCCGGAGTCCTTCGTCCTGCACCGCCAGGGCCACGAGCCGGAGGAGTTCCGGCTGCCGAGGGGCCCCGGGCACGGCTACACGCACGAGGCCGCGGAGGTGATGCGCTGCCTGCGCGCAGGCGAGACCGAGTCCCCTCTCGTGCCGCTGGACGGGACGCTCGCGGTGATGGCGACCCTCGACACCGCGCGCCGCCGGATCGGCCTGCGGTACCCGGGCGAGCCCGCCTGATCGGCCCGGCCGGACGGGGACGCCCCCTCGGCGTACCGGCCCGGGTAACGCGGCCGGCGCGCCGGGTCCTGCTCAGGCCCGCGCCTCCTGCCAGCGCGGGCTCGCCAGGAAGTGCACGTCGTACTGGTCCTGCAGGGGTTCCAGGCTGTCCCAGGTGTCCTGGCCGAGTGCGATCCGCTGAAGGTGGCGGAAGTAGCCGAAGCGCTCGACGCCGGGGGTGATGACGGCGATCAGGTCGGCGACCGTGCGGCGGGCGGCGCCGAAGGCGTGCGGCAGGCCGGGCGGCACCACGATCAGGTCGCCCCGGCCCGCCGTCGTCACCTCCTCGCCGAGCATCACCTCCAGCTCTCCGTCGAGCACGTAGAAGAACTCCGTCGAGCGGGTGTGCAGGTGCGGCTTCGCGCCGTCCACTCCCTCGGGCAGCAGCAGCCGGTTGGCGCCGAGCACCTGCCCCGTCGCGCTGGCGTCGGCCAGCAGCCGGAAAACGCCGCCCGAGGGCAGCTCCACCAGCTCCGCGTCGCGTTCCCGGACGACCAGGGGCGGTTGCGGGTGGACGGGGATCGATGACATGGGCGCTCCACTGTTCGGCTCGTCGGGTGTTCTGCTCGTCCGGCTGCTCTGCTTATCCGACAGATCTGCTCGTCGGATGTTCCGCTCGTCCGGTTTCCCGGAGTTCCAGTCCACCCCGGGAAGAAGCCGCGACCAAGAAGCGGTTCCCCTGCACTGGGATCACTTCCGGTGATGGGTGGTCATGGGTGGTCACGGGCGGGGCGGCGGAAGTGGGGCAGCAGGGGTGGAGCTTCGGCAGCTGGAGTACTTCGTCGCGGTCGCCGAGGAGCAGGGCTTCGGCCGCGCGGCGCAGCGGCTGCACATCGTGCAGGCCGCTGTCAGCCAGCAGATCGGCCGGCTGGAACGCGAGCTGGGCGTAAGACTGTTCGACCGCTCCACCCGGCAGGTCCGGCCGACGGCGGCCGGGGAGCGGCTGCTGCCGGAGGCCCGGGCGGCCCTGGCTGCGGCCGGGCGGGTGCGGGAGGTCGCGGCCGGCATCACCGCCGGCACCGAGGGCGTCCTGCGGCTGGGCACCAGCCGGGCCTTCGCCGATCGGGTCTACCCCGCACTGGACGCCCTCGCCGAGACCCTGCCGCAGCTGCGCGTACGGCTCCACCGGGCGGGCCAGGCCGCCCGGCTCGCCGCCGTACGGTCCGGGGAGCTGGACGCCGCCCTGGCCCGGACGGTGCGGTCCGCCCCCGGGCTGGAGCTGCTGCCGCTGTGGACCGAGCCGCTGGTCGTCGCCCTGCCGGCCGGGCACCCGCTGGCGGCACTCGCCGAACTGCGGCTGGCGGACCTCGCCGGCCTCCCGCTGCGCCTCGCACGGCGGGACAGCAACCCCGCGTTCCACGACCTGATCACGACGGCGCTGCGGGATGCCGGGGTGGAGTGGCTGCCCGGCCCGGAGTTCACCGGCCTCCAGGAGACCCTGCTCGACCTGCCTGGCGCCGCCGCGTCCTGGACGGTGTTCTACCCGGTGGGCGCTCTGCCGCAGGCCCGGCGGGTCGCCTTCCGCCCGCTGGCCGGGCCCGCCGCGACCACCTCCCTCGCCGTCCGCCCGGGGCCGCCGTCCGTTGCGGTGCGCGGCCTGCTCGACGCGCTGGCGACAGCCGGGGCCGGAGTGGTGGGAGCAGGGCTTGAGGCGGGGAGGTAAGGGTCAGACGGCCACGGCCTCCTCCATCTCCTCCTCGGCCGGCGTCTCCACCGGGGCCGCCGGCCGCAGCCGCCGCTCGTGCCCGCCGGCGGCGGCGAGCACCGCCAGGCCAGCGAGCAGCCAGAGCGCCAGCGCCAGCAGCCGGCCACCGAGGCCCGCGCCGCCGCCGAAGTAGAGCACGTCACGGGCGCCCTCCAGGAAGCCGGCGCCGTTCCAGAACGAGTGCAGGGCACCGAAGAAACCGTTCTGCAGCTCGGGCCGGTAGACGCCGCCGGAGGTGGTGAAGTTGAGCATCACGAACAGCACCATCAGGGCGAGCGTGGTCCACCGCTTGAGGAAGGTGTGGAGTCCGACGCCGATCGCGACGATGCCCGCCGAGTAGATCCAGCCCATCGCCCAGACCGCCGCCGGATCGTGGTCCACCACGTGGAACACCGGCCCGGCGGTGACGATCCCGATCACGCTCACCACCAGTGAGGTCGCCAGGCCCACCAGCGTGCGCACCCGCATGCTCAGGGCGGCCCCGGCCGCGCCGATCACGGCGACGCTGCCGTACGAGCCGATGCTGAGCGCGACGAGCAGGAAGAACAGCCCCTGGCCGGTCGGATCGCCCTCGCCGGTGGCCGCGACGTCGGTCACGGCGAGCGGCACGCCCTGGTGCGCGGTCACCGTCCGGAAGACGGCTTCGGCCGCCATCGCCGAGGTGTCGGAGTTGGCCGTGGCGACGAGCAGTTCGGGGCTCCCGGCGTCGGGGACGAAGGCGCCGATCAACTGCCGGTCGCGGAGCTGCCGCTCGGCCGCGTCGCGGGTGGGCAGGGTGGTGACGTCGAGCGCGCTGCCACCACTGGCCTGTACCGCCCGGGCCAGGCTCTGCGTCTGCTCGGTGGTGCCGACCACCGCGACCTTGAGGTGGTGCGGTTCGGGTTGGTGGAACGCCCCCTGGTAGGCGAGGGCCATGCCCAGGCACATCAGCAGCGGGGTGAGCAGGTGGACGGCGAGGTGCTTGAGGGAGGGCCCCAGTGCTGGGGTCGGGATGGCGGCCATGGTGCGGGCAACTCTCCACATAGTTGGCAAGTACAACTTCTATGGATGCAGTCTACAGCCAACCTTGACCTCCCGGGCCGCCACCCCGAGCCATGGCGCCACAGGACCCCCCTGGACCAACGGGGCACGATGGACAACCACCCCGGCGCGGCTTGTTGCACAGTGAGACCATATAGATACATAGAGTGACGGTATGACCATGAACAAGATCCCAGCGCTCGCGGTGGCGTCCTGCGCCTGCCTCGCCGCCGCGCTGCCCGTCCTCACCGCAGGCGCGAACGCGGCACCCGGCAACAGGGCCGTCGGCGGCAACCCGCTCCAGGGGGCCAACGGCTTCGGCGCGCTCGTCGAGGGCAACGCCGTTTTGGGCAGCACCGAGGCCGAGGGCCCGATCGCCGTCGGCGGCAACCTCACCTTCGGAGCGGGATACAACGTCGCTCTCCACACGCCCGGCACCTTCACCGCCACCGGGGACACCCAACCCACCGCACTGCTCGTCAACGGACGCATCGACTTCGTCGGCAGCACGCCCACCGGCGTGCTCAAGGTCCTGAGCGACGGGTACGTCAAGGTCGGCAACCTCACGGGCGCCGACGTGGTGGACACCGACATCAACAACGCACAGGTCGACACCCAGGTCGTCGCCGCAGGCGCGGGCCACAACTCCACCCCGCGCATCGAGCTGACGATCCACCAGCCACCCGCATCGGTCGGTGCCCCATCCGGCTTCGACGTCGCCGGGCTGTTCCCGGCCTTCCGCACCCGCGCCGCCGAGATGGCCCAGTGTCCCAACACGGTCATCCTGCGGAACGCCGACGGCACCCCGCTCCCCTCCCAGCAGAACCTGCCGCCCGGAACGAACGCCTACGTGACGCTCACTCCCAACGTCACCAACGTCCTGCACATCACCGGCTCCGACCTGAACAGCCTCAGCGTGTTCACCTTCACCAACCACCCCTCCGCGACCACTCCCCTGCTGATCGTCGTGGACACCACCGCCACCGGCGGCGCACTCATCTGGGACGTGCCGAACCTCGCCGGCATCTCGGGCCCCCAGGCGCCGTTCATCCTGTGGGACTTCCCCGACGCCACCAACGTCACCATCGCCACCGGCGACAGCATCGAGGGCACCGTCTACGCCCCGAGCGCCGCCCTCACGGACATCGACCCGGCCAACCTCGAAGGCACCGTGGTCGCGAAGTCCTTCGTGCACGGGCCGCTCGGGACCAGCGGTGCGGACCCGGTCAACGGCGGCGAACTGCACTACTTCCCGTTCGCGGCGGACCTGAGCTGCTCGGCGTCGAGCCCGAGCCCGTCACCCAGCCCCAGCCCAAGCCCGTCGCCGTCACCCAGCCCCTCGCCCAGTCCCAGCCCAAGCCCCTCGCCCTCGCCCAGCCCGTCGCCGTCACCGTCACCCAGCCCCAGCCCCAGTCACAGCCCGAAGCCTTCACCCAGCCACAGCCCGAAGCCATCGCCCTCGCCCAGCCCGAAGCCGTCACCGTCCACCAGCCCCTCGCCGTCGGCGTCCCACAGCCCGAGCAGGCACCCGGGCGGGGACCACAGCCACAGCCCCGGCGGCTCACCCCACCCGACCGGCAAGCCCTCGCCCTCCCGGCCGGGTCCCGGCGGCCCGGGTGACGGTCAGCAGCCGCCTCCCGGTGGCTCCGGCGGTCTCCCGGACACCGGCACCTCCGCGGCCGTCTGGCTCACATCCGTGCTCGGCGTCCTGCTGACCGGCACGGGTATCGTCCTCAAGCGCCGCAGCGGCCGGCACAGCTGACCGCGCGACAACAGCCGGGCGGTCCTCCGGGCCGCCCGGCCGCCGTATCCCGCATCCCGCATCCCGCATCCCGCATCCCGCATCCCGCCGACGGGACACCACCGGCCCGGGCAACAGTCCTACGGATCAGCGTAGTTCGAGGATCCCGTAGCCGAACCCGGCCGCCCGCAGCGTGCCGTCCGCGCACTCCACTCCCCGGCCCTCCAGCAGCCGGGCGCCGTCGAGCCCCGCCAGCGGCAGCTGCGCGGGCTCCCGGCGGGGGTTGACCGCGACCAGGTAGCGGCCGCCGCGCACGTAGACCAGGGGGTATCCGGCGTGCAGCACCTCCACGCCGCCGTGGGCGCCCAGCGCGGGGTGCGCCCGGCGCAGCGCGATCAGCCGCCGCACCAGGTGCAACAGGGATTCCGGGTCGACGAGTTGGGACGCGACGTCGGGGCGGTCCCGGTCCGGGTCGAGCGGGAGGTAGAACCGGTCGGCCGGGGCGGTGGAGAAGCCCGCGCCAGGGCTCGCGTCCCACTGCATCGGCGTGCGGGAACCGGCCCGGTTGTAGCGCGGGCCGAGCACGCTGCCCTCGGTGTCGGGCAGGCCGGGCACGTACCGCATGCCGATCTCGTCGCCGTAGTAGACGGCGGGCAGGGTCGGCCAGGTGAACTGGAACGCGAACGCCGGGCCGAGCTGGTCGCGGGTACGCGGACCGGCGCTGAGCCGGGAGAAGTCGTGGTTGGCGGAGGGGAGTGCGATGTGCCCGGCGCCCTCGGTCAGCGCGGCGGCGGCGCGCCAGGCGTCGAGGAAGGTCTGCGGCGAGCCCTGGCCCTCCGCGTCGAAGTAGCAGGGGCCCTGCTGCCAGCCCTCGTCCACGGTGCCCGCGTTGTTGTTCCAGAGCGAGCGCAGCGGGAGGCCGTTGTCCGGGCCGCCGAACTGGAGCAGGAAGTCGGCGTGGAAGCCGGCCGCGACGGCCACCGCCGGGTCGCCCCACTCGGCGAGGAGCGCTGCCTCGGGGTGGGTGCGGTCGAGCCAGTCGCGCAGTTCGGTCCAGAGTTTGGCGGTCTCGACCCGCCCGGGGTCGTCCTTGACCAGCGACGAGGCCATGTCGACCCGGAACCCGGCCACGCCCAGGTCGAGCCAGTGCGCCATGATCTCGCGCAGCGCCGCGCGGTTGGCCTGCGGGCCCGGGGCGTCGACGCCCTGCCGCCAGGGTTCGGCGGGATCGCTGCGCGCGTAGCCGAAGTTGAGCGCGGGCTGGCAGTCGAAGAAGTTGGGCAGGTACCAGCCGGCCCGGCTGCCGGGCGAGGCGACGAAGCCCGCGGCCGGGCGGTCGGACCAGATGTACCGGTGGTCGCCGGCGTCCTCGGCGGCGGCCAGGAACCAGGGGTGCTGGTCCGAGGTGTGCCCGGCCACCAGGTCGAGCAGGACCCGGATGCCCCGGACGCGGGCCGCCTCGACCAGGGCGGCGAGGTCGTCGGCGGTGCCGTACCTGGGGGCCGTGGCGAGGTAGTCGGCGATGTCGTAGCCGGCGTCCCGGAACGGGGACGCGAAGCAGGGGTTGAGCCAGAGCGCGTCGATGCCGAGCCAGGCGAGGTGGTCGAGGTGGGCGGTGATGCCGGCGAAGTCGCCGATGCCGTCGCCGTCGGAGTCCGCGAAGGTCTGCGGGTAGATCTGGTACAGGACGGCGTCGGTGAGCCAACGGGGGCCGGGTCGGGTCGAGGTCATGCGCGGTGGTCCTCCTGCCGGGGCCGGATGTGCCGTGCGGGTGCTGCCGGGCCGGCGCCGCCGTACGGGCGGTGCCGGACTCCCGCCCATCGTGCGCCACCACGGCGGCTCCCGGCCACCCCTGCCGACGCGGCTATCCCCGTCCGCAGGCGGCGGTGAAAGCCAGCGCCCGCCGGGTGATCTCCGCCCAGTCGCCGGCGGCGACGACGGCGGGCGGCACGACGTCCGTGCCGGCGCAGACGGCGAGCGCACCGGCCGCGAGGAACTCGGCGGCGTTCCCGGCGTTGACGCCGCCCGAGGCGACCAGCGGTACGTCGGGGTAGGGGCCGTGCAGGTCCTTGAAGTAGCCGGGGCCGAAGGCCTTGGCCGGGAAGATCTTCACGGCGGCGGCGCCGAGGTCGACCGCGAGCGCGACCTCGGTGGGGGTGAGCGCACCGAGCACCACGGGTACGCCCGCCGCGTGGGCCGCCCCGGCCACCTCGGGACGGCAGCCGGGCGTCACGAGGAACCCGGCGCCGGCGCCGATGCCGCGGGTCGCCTGCTCGGCGGTGAGCACGGTGCCCACCCCGACCCGCCAACCCGCGTCGGCCGCCTTCTTCAGATGCTCCGTCACATCGGGTGTCGTGTAGGTGAATTCGACCCAGTTGATGCCGCCGGCCGCGAGCGCCTCGCAGAGTGCGGCGGCATCCGGTATCCGGGGGGCGCGGACGACGGCGATCACCGGGTCGGCGGCGAGGGCGGCCCGGGCGGTGGTCGCGACGGTGCTGGGGAGGTTCATAGGGCTCGGGTTCCTTGGTCGGTGCGGCGCAGGGCGCGGCCGGGCAGTGCCCCGGTGGTGCGGCCCTGCTCGATCACGGCGGTGCCGTTGACGTAGACGTACTCGATGCCGGCCGCGGGCAGCCGGGGCCGCTCGAAGGTGGCGGTGTCCTGGACGGTGTCGGGGTCGAGGAGCACCAGGTCGGCGTGGTGGCCGGGGCGGATCAGGCCGCGCCGGTCGAGCCGCAGCCGGCGGGCCGGGCGGCCGGTCATCCGGGCGATCGCCCCCTCCAGCGTGAGGACGCCCAACTCGCGCCCGTAGCGGGCGAGAAGGCGGGGGAAGGTGCCCCAGGCCCGGGGGTGCGGCCGGGCGCCGACCAGCAGTCCGTCACTGCCGACGGTGTGGGCGGGGTGGCGCATGATCGCCCGGACGTTCTCCTCGTGGCCGACGTGCTGGAGGATGCCGGTGGCGAGCCGGTCCTCGCGCAGCAGGTCGAAGAAGACCTCGGTGCCGCTGCGCCCCTGTTCCGCCCCGAGTTCGGCGACGGTCCGGCCGACCACGCCGGCGAGCTGCTCGTGCTGCACGCCGGAGATCTGGATGGTGGCCCAGTCGGTGACGACTCCGTGGCAGCCGTCGCTGCCCTTCTCCTCCACCTCGACGCGGATCCGCTCCCGCACCTCGGGGTCGTCGAGCCGGGCCAGGGTCTGCTCCGGCCCGCCCTCGGCGGCCCAACTCGGCAGCAGGGCGGACAGGGTGGTGGATCCGGGCAGGTAGGGGTAGCTGTCGAGAGTGAGGTCGCAGCCGTCCGCGAGCGCCCGGTCGACGAGCGCGAGGAACTCGCCGGCCCGGCCCTGGTTGACCCCGAAGTTCATCGTGGCGTGCGTGAGGTGCAGCGGGCAGCCGGAGCGCCGGGCGATCTCCACCATCTCCGCGTAGCCCTCCAACGCACCGGCGCCGTAGGAGCGTTGGTGCGGTGCGTGGAAGCCTCCGTACGCGGCGACGACCTCGCAGAGCGCGACCAGTTCGGCGGTGCCGGCGTACATCCCGGGGGTGTAGGTGAGCCCGCTGGACATCCCGACGGCGCCCTCCGCCAGCCCCTGGGCGAGGAGTTCGCGCATCCGGTCGAGTTCGTCCGCTGTCGGGGGGCGGTTGTCCCAGCCCATCGCGAGCATCCGAACGGAGCCGTGCGGCACCAGGTAGCAGGCGTTGACGGCGGTGCCCCGGTCGATGCGGTCCAGGTACTGGCCGACGGTGCGCCAGCTCCAGTCGAAGCCCTCCGGGTCGCCGTTCCAGCCGGCGATCTGGCGGCGCAGCGCGGCGAGCGTGGTGTCGTCGACGGGTGCGTACGACAGGCCGTCCTGGCCGAGGACTTCGCAGGTGACGCCCTGGGTGACCCGGGAGGGGTGGGCGGGTTCGACCAGCAGCCGCAGGTCGGAGTGGACGTGCATGTCGATGAAGCCGGGGGCCAGGACGAGCCCGTCGGCGTCGATCGTCCGACCTGCGGCGGGGCCGATGAGGCCGTGGCCGATCTCGGCGATCACCCCGTCGGCCACCCGGACGTCGGCGCGGTAGCGGTCGGCGCCGCTGCCGTCGACGACGGTGGCGCCGCGGAAGAGCAGGTCGGGCATCAGAAGTACGTCCGGACGAGGTCGACGACGCGCGGAGCGGGGCCGTCCACGTCGTCCAGGACGGGGATCAGCGCCCACTTGTCGAAGGCCGTGCAGGGGTGCGAGAGGCCGAGCCGCAGGACGGCGCCGACGGGCGCGAGGTCGCCGGCCCCGTGCAGGAAGGCGTGCTGGTCGTTGAGCCTGCTGATCCGGGCGCCGGTACCGGCCAGGCTCTTGGCCCCGGCCCCGGCCCCGGCCCCGGTGCGGACGTTCTGCGGTTCGGGCATGCCCTCGTCGTACGGGAGGTCGCGCTTGCCGGCGTCGAGCAGGGCGAGGTCCGGCTCGGGGTGCGAGACGACCCGGGCCCAGCCGTGCATGGCGGAGCGCAGCGGGGTGCCGGCGCCGCGCGAGAGCGGGGAGATCCCGCGGTAGAACCCGTCGTCGTGGGCGAGGTAGGCGCCGGCCCGGATGATCACCTTGGCGTCGGCGAACGGCCGCAGCACGTCGGCGACGGTGTCGAAGTAGGCGCTGCCGCCTGCGGTGACGACGGGCTGCTCGCTCTCGTACCGGCCGGCGAGCGCCAGGTGGAGGGCTTCGAGCTGGTGCAGGTAGTGGCGGACGGCGGCGAGGCCGCCCTCGCTCGCGTCGTGGGCGAGGGCGCCCTCGTAGCCGCCGATGCCGGCCAGCCGCAGCGTGGGGGCCCGGCGGACGGCCTCGGCCACCTCGACGGCCTCGGCCACCGTTCGGGCGCCGGTGCGCCCGGCCGGGCCGCCGAGTTCGACCAGTACCTCGACCGGGCGGCCGGCGCCGGCGGCGCGCAGCGCGTCGTCCATCAGCCGGACGCTCTCGGCGGAGTCGACCCAGGAGGTGAAGGCGAAGCCGGGGTCGGCGTCGAGTTCGGCGGCGAGCCAGCCGAGGCCGGCCGGGTCGAGCAGGGTGTTGGCGAGCTGGATGCGGTCGACGCCGAAGGCGCGGGCGACCCGCAGCTGCGGGAGGTTGGCGAGGGTGATGCCGTGGGCGCCGGCCTCGATCTGGGCCTGCCAGAGGGCGGGGGCCATGGTGGTCTTGCCGTGCGGGGCGAGGGCGACGCCCGCCGCCTCGCACCAGGCGGCCATGGTGCGCAGGTTGTGGTCGAGGGCGCCGGCGTCGAGGGTGAGCAACGGGGTGCCGAGGTCGGCGAGGGCGGGGCGGGTGGCCAGGTACTGGCCGACGGTGAGGCCCCAGGCGGCGGGGGGCAGTGCCTTGAACCGCCAGTCGAGGGGTTCGTCGGCGAGGGCGGCCACCTTGGCGGCGTCGATGCCCGTGCCGTCGGCGCTGCTTGCGTACGTCTGGTTCACCCGTGTGCCTCCGGTCGTTCCCCGGGCCTGCTCGGGTCCCGGTCGTTCCCGCGCCTTCCCCGGCCGCGAGGTTGCAACATGTGCAACGACTATTGCATATGTTGATGAACCGGTTCTAGCATCAGCGCGGGACAGAGGTCAACGGTCATGCCGACCGACGGCCGCACAGGCCGGCAGTCACGCAGGCCGACGGCCGCGCACGAGGCGAGGGAGCGCACCAGATGGCAGGACAGCACACCGCAGCCGCCGGGTACCAGGAGGCGCCACGCCTCCCGGAGGCGGTGTGCCTGGGCGAGTCGATGGCGGTGCTGCTGCCCGAACGGCCGGGCCCGCTGGAGCAGGCCGACGGCTTCCGGCTCTCCGTGGGCGGCGCGGAGTCCAACGTCGCGGGCGCGCTGGCCGCGCTCGGCGTGCACAGCGCCTGGATCAGCCGGGTCGGCGACGACGGCTTCGGCCGGCGGCTCACCGCCGAACTGGCCGGCCGCGGTGTGGACGTCTCGGCGGTCGCCGTCGACCCCACCCGCCCCACCGGCATGTACCTCAAGGAGGTCGGGGGCTCCACCGGCGAGCCGTACGACCTCGGGCACGGCCGCAGCCGGCTGCACTACTACCGGGCCGGCTCCGCCGCCTCCGCGCTCTCCCCCGCGCTGCTGGACGACCCGGCGGCGGCCCGGCTGCTGGCCGGCGCGCGCCTGCTGCACCTGTCCGGGATCACCCCGGCGCTCTCGGACGACTGCCTGGCCCTGGTCCGCGCCCTGCTCGGCCGGCGCCGCGACCAGCTGATCAGCTTCGACCTGAACTGGCGCCCCGCCCTCTGGCACCGGCGCGACGCCGGCGTGCTGCCCGCCCTGCTGGACGCCGCCGACCTGCTGCTGCTCGGCGCGGACGAGGCCGAGGCCGTCCTCGGCACCGGCGACCCGCGGGCGCTGCGCGAGCGCTTCCCCTCCCCCGCGACCGTCGTGGTCAAGGACGCCGACCGACTGGTCACGGCGCTCGACCGGGACGGCCGCGCGGTCAGCGAGAGCGCGTTGAACGTCGACGTGGTCGAGGTGACCGGCGCCGGCGACGCCTTCGCCGCCGGCTACCTGGCCGGCACCCTGCGCGGCCTCGACCAGCGCCGCCGCCTGCGGCTCGGCCACCTCAGCGCCGCCTGCGCCCTGACCGCCCCCGGGGACCAGGGCGAGCTGCCGCCCGCAGCGGTGGTCGAGGCCCTGCTCGACGCCCCGGCGGGGGCCTGGGCTGCGACCCGGGTGTCGGCGGATGGCATCGTGTCACCGGTACTCCCCGCGATCCCGCCCCGGCAGGACGCGTCCCCCGTGCTTGGAGCGAGATGAGCCAGACCGTCACCCGTGCCCTGCGCCTGCTCGCCGAGCTGGGCGAGGGCGAACGCTCCCTCGACCAGCTCGCCGAACTGCTCGGCGTGCACAAGACGACCGCGCTGCGCCTGCTCCAGAGCCTGGAGGAGGAGCGCTTCGTCTACCGGGACGCCGCCTACCGCTACCACCTCGGCGCCGGCCTGTTCGCGCTCTCCAGCCTGGCGCTGGAGCAGCGCGGGGTGCGCCGGGCGGCGGCGGCGCACCTGGCCGCGCTGAACTCGGCGACCGGGCAGACCGTCCATCTGGCCGCCTACGAGGGCGGCGAGGTGGTCTACATCGACAAGTACGACTCCCGGCACCCGGTCAGGATGTACTCGCGGATCGGCCTGCGGGCGGCACTGCACTGCGCCGCGGTGTCCAAGGTGCTGCTCGCGGACCTGCCGGCGCCCGAGCGGCGCCGGGTGGTGGCGGGGATCGACTTCGTCCCGTACACGGCGAACACGCTGACCACGCCGGAGGCCCTGCTGGCCGAGCTGGACACGGTCGCCGTCCGGGGCTGGGCGCAGGACCACGCCGAGCACGAGTCCTTCATCAACTGCGTCGCCGCACCGATCCGGGACGCGACCGGGCGGGTGGTCGCGGCCGCCTCGATATCGGTGCCGGACGTCGTGCTCCCGTACGAGCGCGTGCTGGAGCTGCTGCCGCAACTGCTGGCGACCGCCCGGGCCGTCTCGGCCGACTGCGGCCTGCCGCCGACCGACCTCCCCCGCCATTGACCACCACCTTCCGCCATTACCGCCTTTGAAGCTTCCGCCATTTACCGCCTTTGATGACCGCAATTCTTGATAATCACCACATTTGACGGTCACTACCCTTGGCGACCGTCACCTTTGATGGCCGTCACCCTCGACCACCATCACCCTTTCTGCCCGACGACCTGCACGACCGACGACGAGATGAGCGAGTACCCCGACATGAGTGACAAGGCCGAGATCCGCACCGACGGCGCCCCCGCCCCCGCCTGGATGTTCTCCCAGGGCGTCCGCAAGGGCCCGATCCTGCAGGTGTCCGGCCAGGGCCCGCAGGACCCGGCGACCGCCGAGTACCTGTACCCGGGCGACGTGAAGGCGCAGACCCGGCGGACGCTGGAGAACGTCAAGGCCATCGTCGAGGCCGGCGGCGCCACCGTCGAGGACGTGGTGATGTTCCGCGTCTACCTCACCAAGCGCTCCGACTTCGCGCTGATGAACGAGGTGTACGCCGCGTTCATCGACGAGAACATCAAGCCCGGCGGCGTGAAGCCGTGCCGCACCACGATCTTCTGCGAGCTGCCGCAGGAGCCGATGCTGGTGGAGATCGACGCCCAGGCCGTCATCGGCTGACGGCGGGCGACGGCCCCGGCAACGGGCCCGGTCGGACGGCTGTGGGGCCGTCCGGCCGGGCCCGGGGCGCTGGACGGAGTCCACGGCGTCGTCCGCGTCCACGTCCGCATGCACGTCCATCGCCTGGTCCGGCCCGCCACCCGGATGCCGCCAGCGGTGGCGGACCCGCCGCACGGGCCGAAGGCTGGGACCGACCTGCACCCTGCTCCGGAGGCCCGGCCCATGACCGATACCACCGTGACCGCGCCCGCCGCGCCCGGAGCGCCCTCGCTGAGCCGCCGCCAGACCAACGTCGTGTTCATCACGATCGTGCTCGGCATGCTGATGGCCGCCCTGGACCAGACGATCGTCTCCACCGCACTGCCGACGATCGTCGCCGACCTGGGCGGCGCCGGGCACATGGCCTGGGTGGTGACGGCCTATCTGCTGGCCGAGACCGTGGCCACCGTGCTGGTCGGCAAGTTCGGCGACCTGTTCGGCCGGAAGATCGTCTTCCAGGTCAGCGCGGTCGTCTTCATCGTCGGCTCGGTGGTCTCCGGCGCGGCCAACGGCATGACGGTGCTGATCATCGGCCGGGCGATCCAGGGGGTCGGCGGCGGCGGGCTGATGGTCACCGCGATGGCGCTGATCGCCGACGTCATCCCGCTGCGCGAGCGCGGCAAGTACCAGGGCGCGCTGGGCGCCGTGTTCGGCGTCACCACGGTGGTCGGCCCGACGCTCGGCGGCCTGTTCACCGACCACGCGTCCTGGCGCTGGTGCTTCTACGTCAACATCCCGATCGCGGCCGTGATGATCGTGATGGCGGCCCGTTCGATCCCGGCGGTGAAGGCGGCCGTCCGGCCGGTGATCGACTACCTCGGCATCGTGCTGGTCGCGCTCGGCGCGTGCGGCCTGGTGCTCGGGCTGGAGTGGGGCGGCAACGAGTACGCCTGGGGTTCGGCGACGATCATCGGCCTGTTCGTCGGGTCGGCCGTGCTGCTGACGGCGTTCGTCCTCGTGGAGCTGCGGGCGCCGGAGCCGATGCTGCCGATGCACCTCTTCCGCAACTCGGTCTTCACGGTCTGTTCGATCCTCAGTTTCATCGTCGGCTTCGCGATGCTCGGCGCGATGACGTACCTGCCGACGTACCTCCAGTTCGTGGACGGCGTCTCGGCCACCGGTTCGGGCGTGCGGACACTGCCGATGGTGGTCGGCCTGCTCGGCACATCGATGCTGTCGGGCATCGTGGTCAGCCGCACCGGGCGGTACCGGATCTTCCCGATCCTCGGCACCGCGGTGATGGCGGTGGGCCTCTACCTGATGTCGACGATGGGCCCCTCGACCGGAGCGTGGCTGGAGTCGCTCTACATGTTCATCCTCGGCCTCGGGATCGGGCTGGCGATGCAGGTGCTCACCATCGCCGTGCAGAACACCGTCCCGTACCACGAACTGGGCACCGCGACCTCGGGCGTGACCTTCTTCCGCACCCTCGGCAGCGCCTTCGGCACGGCCGTGTTCGGCACCCTGTTCAACAACCAGCTCGGGCCGAACCTGGAGGCGGCCTTCGCCCAGTCGCCCGGCGTCCCGCCGGCCGCGGTCCAGAGCCCGGCCGGCCTGCAGGCGCTGCCCGAGGAGGCGGCCCTGCCGTTCGTCCACGCGTACGCCGACACCATCAACTACGTCTTCCAGTGGGTGGTGCCGGTCGCCGTCGTCGGCTTCGTGGTCGCCTGGTTCCTCAAGGAGGTGCCGCTGCGCGACAGCGCCCGGGCCGGCGCCGCGGACATGGGCGAGGGCTTCGGCGCACCGGACAGCGCGGACGCCGACAAGCAGTTGGAGCGGGCCCTCGCCAACGTGCTGCGCCGCACGAAGGGGCGGCCCGAGATCGGGCGGCAGCTGCTGGCCGACTCCGGCAGCACCGTGACGCCGGACCAGGCCTGGATGCTCGGTCAGATCTACTGGCGCAACCGCCTCCAGGGCGGGGCCTCGCTCGCCGCCATCGCCGCCGCGCACCACATGCCGCCCGAGGTCCTGCAACCCGCCGCCGACCGGACCCTCGGCGCCGGCTACGCCGAGAGCGACGGCGGGCGGCTCGGTCTCACGGCCGCCGGGCAGCAGGAGGTCGACCGGCTCGCCGAGGCGTGGCGCCGCTGGATCGACGGCCACCTCGACGACTGGGACGTCACCGATCCGGGTGACCGGGCCCGCCTCGACCGCGCCGTCGAGTCCATCGCGGCCCGCCTCTTCGAGGACGACCAGGCACCGTACCGGGACAAGGTGCCCGTCTGACGGCGGGACGGAACGCAAAACTGGCCGGGCCCGCAGCGATGAGCGTTCGCTGCCGGCCCGGCCGGTGTTTTCCGCAGGTACTGCCGTGGTCACCGTGCGACGGTCAGCCCGTCACGTGGGGGGACCAGGTGTCAGATGCTGACACCGTGGGCGCGCAGGTACGCGATCGGGTCGATGTCCGAGCCGTACTCCGAGCCGGTGCGGACCTCGAAGTGCAGGTGCGGGCCGGTCACGTTGCCGGTCGCACCGGAGAGGCCGATCTGCTGACCGACGGTCACGGTCTGGCCGACCTTGACGCCGATCGAGGACAGGTGCGCGTACTGGGCGTACTTGCCGTCGGCGAGCTTGATCTCGACCTCGTTGCCGTAGGCGCCGCCGTTGCCGGCCTTGACCACGGTGCCGTTGGCGATGGCCTTCAGCGGGGTGCCGGTGGCGGCGACGAAGTCGGCACCGGTGTGGTGGCCGCTGGACCACATGGAGCCGGCCACGCCGTAGGCGGTGCCGAGCTTCACGCCGGCGATCGGCGCGGTGTAGCCGGAGGTGCTGGCCACGGCGGCGGGCTTCGGCGCGGCGGCGGCGGTGGTCGCGGCGGCGGCCGGGGCCTTCGTCGCGGGGGCGGCCGGCTTGGCGGTCTCGGCGGCCTTCGGGGCCACGGACGCCTTGGCGCTCGGGGCGGCCTTCTTGGCCGGCGCGGAGTCGGAGGAGGTCTTCGGCGCGGCGGGCTTCGGGGCCTCGGCGGCCGGGGCGGCGGCCTTGGCGCCGAGCGCGAGCTTCTGGCCGGGGAAGATGAGGTTCGGGTTGGAGCCGATGACCTCACGGTTGTTGTCGTACAGCGCGTGCCAGCCGCCGGTGACGTTCTGCGAGGCCGCGATCTTCGACAGGGTGTCCCCGCCGTGGACCTTGTAGCTCTCCACCGCGGCAGCGGCGGGGGCGGCGGCCGGGGCGGCCGGGGCGGCCTCCACGGCGGCGGTCTTCTGGGTCACCGCGATGGCGTCGACGCTGGTGGCGCCGGTCACGGCGGCCGAGTGCGACTTGGCGGCCGGCACCGTGTGGGCCTGGGCGCTGACGGCGGTCACCAGGGGAAGGGCGAGCACGGCGCCGGTCACACCGGTGGCGATGCCGATACGGGCCAGACGCGGCAGACGGTTCGTGATTGCGGACATGGGGTATTTCCTCTCCGACGCCTGCGAGGTGAGCTGTCGGGTTCGGGCTGGAGTTGCCCGGCCGCAAGCGCGGCTTCACCCCAAGCCGTCCCGGTGACCGGGACGGCGACTTACCTGTGGGTCCCCCACTCCTGCCGTACAGAGTTGTTCGAAGCCTCCGGGCAGCGGCAGGACTAGGCGTTCCACCCGGCGGGCCCACCCGGACCATGGCCGGGCAGTCGCTGAAGCAAAGCTGATGAAGCCGGGCAAATCAATGTCGATCACGTTTAGCCCCGGAATTTCACGGGAATCCCATCGAATTCCGTGACTCTCCGAATGATCGGCTGTGCAGTATGTGCACGGATCAACTCCGCTGAGCGACCGGCCGACCCCCCTCCGGTCACTTTCTCGGCCCTGCGTGGATATCCCGGCACGCTCAGCCACCACCCCGACGCGCCGCCGGTGACCCTTGTCACTTCACCCGCTCCGGCGCAGGATCGAGCCGTGAGAACCGACGACGCGGGCACCTTGGCACTCGGCACCGCACAGGGGCGCTGGGTGATCCTGGCGACCGTCCTGGGCTCCAGCATGGCGATGCTCGACGGCACCGTCGTCAACGTCGCACTGCCCAGGATCGGCGCGGATCTCGGCGCCTCGCTGGCCGCCCTGCAGTGGACCCTGAACGCCTATCTGCTCACCCTGGCCGGCCTGATCCTGCTCGGCGGCGCCCTGGGCGACCGCTACGGGCGGCGCCGGGTCTTCCTGATCGGCGTCTGCTGGTTCGCCGCCGCCTCCGCCCTGTGCGCCGCGGCGCCGAACGTCGGGGTGCTCATCGCGGCGCGCGCGCTGCAGGGCATCGGCGGCGCACTCCTCACACCCGGCTCGCTGGCGATGCTCCAGGCGACCTTCCGGCCCGACGACCGCTCGGCGGCGGTCGGCCTGTGGTCCGGCCTCGGCGGGGTGGCGGCGGCGGTCGGCCCGTTCCTGGGCGGCTGGCTGGTGGACGGGCCCGGCTGGCGGTGGATCTTCCTGCTGAACGTCCCGCTGGCCGCCGTGGTGCTGGCGGTCGCCGGCCGGCACGTTCCGGAGAGCCGGGACGAGAGCGCCACCGGCAGCTTCGACGTCCGCGGCGCCGTCCTGGCCGCGCTCGCGCTCGGCGGGGTGACGTACGCGCTGACGGCGGCCGGTGAAGGGCTCTCCCCCGGGGTCTGGGTGTCGGGCGCCGCCGGGCTGCTGCTCGGCGCCGCGTTCATCGCCACCGAGCGCCGCCACCCGGCGCCGATGCTGCCGCTGGAGCTGTTCGCCTCCCGCCTCTTCACGGCGGTGAACCTGGTCACGCTCTGCGTGTACGCGGCGTTCAGCGGCGTCTTCTTCCTGCTGGTGGTGCAGCTCCAGACGGTCTCCGGCTTCACCCCGCTGACCTCCGGCCTCGCGCTGCTGCCGATCACCGTGCTGATGCTCGCGCTGTCCGCCCGGGCCGGCCGGCTCGGCAAGCGGATCGGCCCCCGGCTGCCGCTCACCGTCGGGCCGCTGCTCTGCGCCTGCGGCGTGCTGCTGATGCTGCGGATCGGCGCCGACGCCTCCTACTGGACGGACGTGCTGCCCGCGACCACGGTGATGGGCTGCGGGATGGTCCTGCTGGTGGCACCGCTCACGGCGACCGTGCTCGCGGCGGTGGAGGTCCGCCGGGCCGGGATCGCCAGCGGCGTCAACAACGCGGCCGCCCGGGCGGCCGGTCTGCTGGCCGTGGCGGCGCTGCCCGCACTGGCCGGCCTCAGCGGCGACGCCTACCGGGTGCCCGCCGCGGTGGACTCGGCGTTCCGCACCGCGATGCTGATCTGCGCGGGCCTGCTGGCCGGCGGCTCGCTGATCGCGCTGGCCACGGTGCGCGGCAACGTCCTGGCGCCGGACCACCCGGTGTCCGAGCCCGACGCGAAGTGGGCCTGCACGGCCGGCGCCCCTCCGCTCGACCCGGGGCACCCGGCGCACGAAGGGCCCGAGACGCCGCAGGGCCCCGCCACCGGAACGGTGACAGGACCCTGAGCATGGCCTGACGGAACGTCAGAGGATGTCGCCCGGAGCGTACTTGGCGGCCTCCGGGTGAGCGGCCGCGACGGCCTCGATGCGTCGCACGACCTCGGCGACCTGCGCCCCCGCCGCACCGGTGAAGGAGAGCCGGTCGGCGAGCAGCGCGTCCAGCCCGGCCCGGTCGAGCGGCATCCGCTCGTCGGCGGCCAGGCGGTCCAGCAGCTCGTTCTCACGGGCACCGGCGCGCATCGCCAGCGCGGACGCGACGGCGTGCTCCTTGATGATCTCGTGCCCGGTCTCCCGGCCGACCCCGGCCCGCACCGCGCCCATCAGGACCTTGGTGGTCGCCAGGAACGGCAGGTAGCGGTCGAGCTCGGCCTCGATCACGGCGGGGAAGGCCCCGAACTCGTCGAGCACCGTCAGGAAGGTCTCCAGCAGGCCGTCGAAGGCGAAGAACGCGTCCGGCAGCGCGACCCGGCGCACCACCGAGCAGGAGACGTCGCCCTCGTTCCACTGGTCGCCGCCGAGCTCGGCGGTCATCGAGGCGTACCCGCGCAGGATGACGGCCAGGCCGTTGACGCGCTCGCAGGAGCGGGTGTTCATCTTGTGCGGCATCGCGGAGGAGCCGACCTGGCCCTCCTTGAAACCCTCGGTGACCAGCTCGTGGCCGGCCATCAGCCGGATGGTCTTGGCCAGGCTGGACGGCGCCGCGGAGAGCTGGACGAGTGCGGACAGCACCTCGAAGTCCAGCGAACGGGGGTAGACCTGGCCGACGCTGGTCAGCACGTTGTCGAAGCCGAGGTGGCCGGCGACCCGCTGCTCCAGCTCGGCGAGCTTGTCGGTGTCACCACCGAGCAGGTCCAGCATGTCCTGGGCGGTGCCGACCGGGCCCTTGATCCCGCGCAGCGGGTACCGGGTGATCAGCTCCTCCAGGCGGCTGAACGCCACCAGCAGCTCGTCGGCCACGGTCGCGAACCGCTTGCCGAGGGTGGTCGCCTGGGCGGCGACGTTGTGCGAACGGCCGGCCATCACCAGCTCGGAGTGCTGGGCGGCGAGCCGGCCCAGGCGCACCAGGACCGCCACCGTACGGTCGCGGACGTGCTGCAGGGACTGCCGGATCTGCAGCTGCTCGACGTTCTCGGTCAGATCCCGGGAGGTCATGCCCTTGTGGATCTGCTCGTGGCCGGCGAGGTCGCTGAACTCCTCGATCCGGGCCTTCACGTCGTGTCGGGTGACGCGCTCACGCGCGGCGATGGATTCGAGGTCGACCTGGTCGAGGACCCGCTCGTAGTCGGCGACGGCGGTGGCGGGCACCTCGACACCGAGGTCCTGCTGGGCCTTCAGGACGGCGAGCCACAGGTGGCGCTCAAGGACCACCTTGTGCTCGGGGGACCACAGCTGGGCCAGGGTCGCCGAAGCGTACCGGGAGGCCAGGACATTGGGGATCTGGGGCTTCGCGCTCACGCTTCGCAAGCCTAACAGCCGAGGTCAGCCGATTCGTCGGCGCCCGGCCGGTAGCCGACGGAGCCGGCCGGGGAGCGCGGTCAGACCCGGCCGGAGAGCACCGGCAGCACCTGGCGGCAGATCGAGTTCAGGGCGATCCGCTGCTCCTCGCTCATCGCGTCGAAGGCCTGGTGGGTGCGGGCCATCTCGGCCCGGACCAGATCCAGGATCACGCGGCCCTGCTCGGTGATCACGACGATCTTCACCCGGCGGTCGCCCGCGGCGGCCTCCCGGTGGGCCAGCCCGAGGGCCTCCAGCCGGTCGACGATGCCGGTCACGTTGGAGGCGTCGCAGCCCAGCCGCCCGGCCAGCGCCCGCATCGGGACGGGCTCGTGCACGGCGCCGAGCGCCTTGGCCTGGGAGGAGGAGAGACCGTGCCTGGCCGCCGCACCCGCGAAGTCCTGGAAGTACGCCGCTCCGACGGCCGCCACGGCCTCCATCAGCTCGGCGGTGGTCGGTGCGTTGGCGGTCGTCGCCGGTGTCGAACCCATGGTCGTAAGGGTACGCATAAAAGGTTCAGCAACTCCAGCTTCAAGCACGGCAAAGGACTTTCCGCACAACCGCAGCACCCCAGGTCAGGGCGGTACCGGAGACCGTCACAGCGGCTTCACAGCACCAGCTGGTCGAACAGCCGGCGCAGCTCGGCCTCCGGGTCGGCGGTCAGCCCGGTGTGCACCGGCCCCGGCTGGACGACGGCGCTGCGCGGCGCGGTCAGCCAGCGGAAGCGCTGCCCCGGGTTGTCGGCCGCGGCCGGCCCCGCCTCGGGCCCGCCCGCGCAGACCGCCTCGATGCCGTGCAGCGCCCGCCGGACGCCGGCGACGTCGGCCACCGGGTCGAGGGCCAGCAGCCGCCCCTGGTCCAGGTGGGTGCGGGCGCCCAGATGGGCGCTCTGCCGGCAGTAGAGCAGCACGCCGACGTTGACGCACTCCCCCCGCTCGACCCGGGGCACGGCACGGATCACCGCGTACTCGTAGTCGTGCAGAGCGTCCTGCGGGACAGCGTGCGTACCGCTCACGCGGACACCTCCGGGAGCCAGTCGCGGGGGCCCGCGAGCCGTGCGGTGAGCTGCGCGCGGTACGCCTCGCGCACCGCCTCGGGCGAGTCGAAGCCCGGTTCGTCGGTCAGCCAGACGTCGGGGATCTGCGCCACGGCGCCGGCCAGCGCGTCGGCCGCCAGCGGAGCGAGGACCTTGTCGGCGGCGGCGACGTCCGGCCGGGCGCGCAGCAGCGCGTGGTCCGCCGCGTCGTACGGGCGGCGGGTCCAGCCAGCCGCGCCCGTCCACTGGTGGTGGAAGATCAGGCTGGCCCCGTGGTCGATCAGCCGCAGGCCCCCGGTGGCGACCAGCAGGTTGGGGTTGCGCCAGGAGCGGTCGACGTTGCCGATCAGCGCGTCGAACCAGAGCACCTGCCCGGCGAGTTCCGGCTCCACGTCGAAGCAGAGCGGGTCGAAGTTGAGCGCCCCGCTGACGAAGGCCATGCCGAGGTTGAGGCCGCCGCTGGCGCGCATCTGGCCCTGCACCTGCGGGTCGGGCTCACTGCGGGCGAGCACCGGGTCGAGGTCCACGGTGACCAGCCGGGGCACCGGCAGGCCGAGCCGGCGGCCCAGCTCACCGGCCAGCACCTCGGCCACCAGCGCCTTGCGGCCCTGCGCGGCCCCGGCCCACTTGAGCGCGTAGAGCCGGTGGTCGTCGGCCTCGACCAGGCCCGGCATCGAGCCGCCTTCACGTAGTGGCGTCACATACCGGACCGCCGTCACCTGGGAGAGCACTCGGACAGCCTACCGATCTGTCAGGTCCGCCCGGCGCAGGTCCGGCCGCGCGCCCGTAGCGGTGGCAATGCGCGTTGGACCGTGCGAGTGTGGCGAACAGTTGTCCTGGTACGGCTCGGACCAGCACTGTAAGGATGAACGATGGAACGTCCTCGGATCCTGATCGTGGGCGGCGGCTTCGCCGGACTGGAATGCGCCCGCCGCCTGGAACGCAAGCTGGCGCCCTCGGAGGCGGAGATCTCCCTGGTCACGCCGTTCAGCTACCAGCTGTACCTGCCGCTGCTGCCGCACGTCGCGGCCGGCGTGCTGACCCCGCAGTCGGTGGCCGTCTCACTGCGGCGCACCCTGCGGCGCACGCACATCATCCCGGGCGGGGCGATCGGTGTGGACCCGCGCTCCAAGGTGTGCGTGGTGCGGAAGATCACCGACGAGGTGGTCGCCGAACGCTACGACTTCCTGGTGCTCGCCCCCGGCAGTGTCACCCGCACCTTCGACATCCCCGGCCTGACGGACTACGCGCGCGGCATGAAGACGCTCGCCGAGGCCACCTACGTCCGCGACCACGTGATCGCCCAACTCGACCTGGCCTCGGCCAGCCTGGACCAGCGCGAGCGCGAGTCGCGGCTGCAGTTCGTGGTCGTCGGCGGCGGCTACGCGGGCACCGAGACGGCCGCCTGCCTGCAACGGCTGACCACCGCCGCGGCCCGCCGCTACCCCCGGCTGGACGCCCGGCAGATCAAGTGGCACCTGATCGACATCGCGCCGAAGCTGATGCCCGAACTCGGCGACACCCTGGGCGAGACCGCGCTCAAGGTGCTGCGCAAGCGGGGCATCGAGGTGTCGCTCGGCGTCTCGGTGGCCGAGGTCGGCGCCGAGAGCGTCAAGTTCACCGACGGCCGGGTGCTCCCCAGCCGGACGCTGATCTGGACGGCCGGAGTCGCCGCCAGCCCGCTGATCGGCACGCTGGACGCCGAGACGGTGCGCGGGCGGGTGGCCGTCACCGCGGAGATGCGGGTACCGCAGTTCGAGGGCGTCTTCGCGCTCGGCGACGCGGCGGCCGTACCGGACCTCGCGAAGGGCGACGGCGCGGTCTGCCCGCCGACCGCCCAGCACTCCGCCCGGCAGGGCAAGGTGGTGGCGAACAACCTGATCGCCTCGCTCCGGAACCAGCCGCTGGAGCCGTACTACCACAAGGACCTGGGCCTGGTGGTGGATCTGGGCGGCACGGACGCGGTGTCCAAGCCGGTCGGGGTCGAACTGGAGGGCCTGCCCGCCCAGGTGGTGGCGCGCGGCTACCACCTGATGGCGATGCGGACCAATGCCGCGAAGTTCCGGGTCGGCGCGAACTGGCTGCTCAACGCGACGGCCGGCGACGACTTCGTCCGGACGGGCTTCCTGGCCCGCCAGCCCGCCCGGCTGCGCGACTTCGAGTACACCGACGCGTACCTGACCAAGGACCAGGTCAAGGCGCACGCCCAGGCGCTGCTCGCGAAGGGCTGACCGGCGCCGAGGTGCGCCGCCCCCGCCCGGTCACCGGGCGGGGGCGGCGGTGCGTCAGGACCGCGCGGTCAGGTACATCCCGCCCGCGTCCCGGCCGGGTGTGTTGCGGCAGGAGAAGTTCCCGGTGGGCCTTGCGTACAGCAGGGTGAGGCAGCGGCCGAGGGCGAGCTGCCCGTAGTGGTTCGGGTGCATCGACTCCTGGACGGCGCCCTGCGAGGCGCTCAGGCCCGCGTCCACGAACCGCGCCCACTCGCTGGTGGCGGCGGACGGCGGAGCGGACGGCGTGGCGAGTGCGGCGCCCCGGGCGCAGACCTCGCGGCCCTGCAGCATGTCGGAGAGGTCCATGAACTGCACGCCCCGGCCTGCCGCCACCGCCGCCAGCGCGCCGGAGATCTGCGGCACCATCGAGTCCCGGGCCCAGTCGGCGTCACCGTCCCAGAACGGGCAGCCGCCGGTGTCCGCCCGCGACCAGCCGCTCTCGGCGTAGCGCATCTCGCTGCTGCGCGGGACCGGCGACGGGTAGGACTGCAGCACGATCCGGTAGTCGCCGGCCGCGTACCCCGCCGCGGACATCACCGCCCGGATCTCGTCGATCGCCTTGCCGACGCCCGCCGTCGCGGCCGGCATCCGGGCGTCGATCACCGCCTGCTGGTCGTCGTTGCAGTAGGAGTACCAGACCAGGTAGTCCTTGACGCAGGTGGTGATGACGTCCGAGAAGCCGAGGTCGTTGCCGCCGATCGACAGCGTGATCAGCTTGACGTCGTTCGCGGCCGCGACGGCGGCGAGCCGGTCGGCCTGCGGGGCCTCGCCCTTGTACGGCTGCCCGCCGTGGCCGGTCCGGAAGACGTTGGCGGTGGTGGCGCCGGAGCAGGCCAGGTTGATCCGGGTCTGCGCGATGCCGGGGGCGCTGTCGACCTCGGCGGAGTCCGAGCGGTCGCACCCGCTCGCGTAGGTGGCGCGGTACACCCGGGCCGGGTCGTAGCCGCTGCCCGTCCAGGCCCGGTCGGTGCCGGCCCGGCTGCCGGCGGCGGTGTCGCTGTTGCCGGCCCATCGGCCGGCCTCGCCGGAGATGTAGCTGTCGCCCATCGTGACACTGGCGGTCGGGCCGGCGGCCGCACGGGCCGGGGCCGCGACGGCCAGCAGTCCGGTGGCGGCGAGCGGCAGGGACAGGAGCGCGGCCAGCAGCCGTCGCACTCCGCGGGCGGTTCTGCGGGGCGTTCTCGTGGGGCGGTGACAACTCTCGGGCACGGCGGAACTCCTGCGGTCGGTCCCGCCTGCGCTGTGGGGGCAGGGGGACGCGCGGGTGAGGGTGGGCCGCCGGCCGGTGGCGCAGAGAACATGACATGCCCGCGCTTGTTACCGCTAGGTATCTGCAGCACCTTTCGCGCTCCGTCACCGGTCCGTTCACCGGGTGACCGCGCCGCCCCCCGTCAGGCCGGCCGCGAGTCGCCGCCGCCGGCGCCCAGCACCGCCGCGAGGTCCGCCGCGAGCCGGGGTGCGTCGGCCGGGTCGAGCGAGGCCACGGTGAGCCGCAGTCCGGGCGGGGACTCCAGCCGGTAGCGCGTACCGGGCGCCGCCACCCAGCCGCGCTGGACGAGCGCCGCCAGCGCCCCGGACTCGTCCTGGACCGGCACCCAGACGTTCAGGCCGCTGACGCCGTGGGCCGCGATGCCGTGCGCGGCCAGTGCGGCGATCAACGCGCGCCGGCGGGCCCCGTAGGCGGCGGCCACCTCGGACGCCGGGGCGGCGTCGGTGCGCCAGAGCTCGGCGACGGTGCGTTGCAGCAGGTGGCTGACCCAGCCTGCGCCGAGCCGCTGACGGCCCAGCACCCGGCCGATGGTGTCCACGTCCCCGGTCGCCACCGACAGCCGCAGGTCCGGCCCGTAGGCCTTGGCGGCCGAGCGGATCACGGCCCACCGGGCGGTGACGGGCAGGCCCTGCGGGCCCCGGCAGAGCGGCTGGTACGGCTGGTCGACCATGCCGTGGCCGTGGTCGTCCTCGATCAGCAGGACGCCGGGGTGCGCGGCGAGCACGGTGCGCAGCGCGCCCGCGCGGGCCGGGGTGAGGGCCGCGCCGGTCGGGTTCTGGGCGCGGCTGGTGACGATCACCGCGCGGGCCCCGGCGGCCAGGGCGGCGGCGAGCGGGTCGGGCAGCGGGCCCTCGTCGTCCAGCCGGACGGGGACGGGCCTGAGCCCCAGCGCGGGCAGCAGGTCGAACAGGCTGCCCCAGCCCGGATCCTCGACGGCGACCTGGTCGCCGGGGCGCAGCTGGGTGGCGAGGATGCGTTCGATGGTGTCCAGCGAGCCGGAGGCGACGGCGAGCGGGCCTTCGGGCACGCCGTCGGCGCGGTAGGACGCGCGGGCCAGGCCGAGCAGGCCGGGGTCGGCGGCGGGCTGCCCGTACAGGACGGGATTGTGGTCGGCGGCGGCCGCGGCGACGGCGAGGGCCGGGGCGAGGGCCGGGAGCAGCGCGCGGTCGGGGTTGCCGTCGGAGAGGTCGCGGGCTCCGGGCGGGACGGGCAGCCGGATCTGGTCGCGCGGGGCGAGGGCGGGGCGAGGGCGGATCCGGCTGCCCTTGCGGCCGGCCGTCTCGATCACGCCGCGGTCGCGCAGCAGCCGGTAGGCGGCGGCCACGGTGTTGGGGTTGACGCCGAGCTGCTCGGCGAGTTCGCGCAGTGGCGGCAGGGCCGAGCCGGGCAGGAGGTGACCGCCGCTGACGCCCTCCTCGATGCCGGCCGCGATATCGCTGGCACGGCTCCCCTTGAACGTATATTCTCCTAGCACAAATACAAGTATGCACTAGTACATAGAGGTTGTCATGTCGGACGACACCACGGAATACGCCCGCACCGAACGCACCACGCCCACCCGCTACCGGGACCGGGCCACCTGGGAGCGCGACGAGATCCACGCGATCCTCGACAGCGCGTACATCTGCCACCTCGGCTTCGTCGCCGACGGCGCGCCCGTCGTGCTGCCGACCCTCTACGCCCGGGTCGGCGACCGCCTCTACGTCCACGGCTCGACCGGCAGCCGCCCGATGCGCGGCGCCGCCGACCCCGGTCTCGCGGTCTGCCTCACCGTCACCCAGGTCGACGGCCTGGTGCTCACCAAGTCCGCGTTCAACCACTCCGTCAACTACCGCTCGGTGGTGGCCCACGGCATCGCCCGCCAGGTCACCGACCCCGAGGAGCTGACGATCGCGCTGGACGCCCTGGTCGACCACGCGATCCCCGGGCGCTCGGGCGACGTGCGCAGGCCGAACGCGAAGGAGATCGCCGCCACCGCCGTGGTCCGGCTCGACCTGGACGAGGTCTCGGCGAAGCGGCGCTCGGACGGCCCCGGCGACGACGAGGCCGACCTCGCTCTGCCGTACTGGGCGGGCGTGGTGCCGGTGGCGACGGTGCACGGCACCCCGGAGCCGGGCCCGGCCACCACCGTGCCGCTGCCCGCGTACCTGCACGACCTCCACTGAGGGCCGCGGCGACCGGCGTCCCGGCCGGCCGACGGGCGGGGTGTTGCGCCGAACGGGTCACGTACCGGCGCGACATGCCACCCGGTCAGCCGGAAATCGGGCGGACGGGTCGCCCGCCTGATCGAATGTGGCACGCATCCTGTCCACTCGGCCGGGCGGGCCGTCGCACCCTCAGGAGTTGGTCGTGTCCAGCACCACACCCCCCAAGGCCGGCGGCGAGGCGCACCTCGGACACGTCGTCTTCATCTCGGCCGCCGCCGCCATGGGCGGCTTCCTGTTCGGCTACGACAGCGCCGTCATCAACGGCGCCGTCACCGGCATCCAGAAGCACTTCGACGTGGGCAACGGCGAGACGGCGTTCGTGGTGGCCATCGCCCTGCTCGGCTCGGCGGCCGGCGCGGTGGTGGCCGGGCGGCTCGCCGACCACCTCGGCCGGGTGAAGACCATGCTGCTGGCCGCCGCGCTGTTCGCGATCAGCGGCGTCGGCTCGATGTTCCCGCCGAGCATCGGCGTGCTGGGCATGTGGCGGGTGATCGGCGGGATCGCGATCGGCATCGCCTCGGTGATCGCCCCGACGTACATCGCCGAGGTCGCGCCGACCGCCTACCGGGGGCGCCTGGCGTCCTTCCAGCAGCTGGCGATCGTGCTCGGCATCACGGTCTCGCAGCTCGCCAACTACGCGCTCAACGAGGCGGCCGGCGGCGAGTCGACCGGGCACCTGGCCGGCATCCAGGCCTGGCAGTGGATGCTCGGCGTGGAGACCGTCCCGGCTCTGGTCTACGGGTTGATGGCCCTGTCCATCCCGGAGTCGCCGCGGTTCCTGATCGCCGACCGGCGCGAGGACGAGGCCCGCAAGGTACTGGCCGAGGTGGAGGGCGAGGGCGTGGACCTGGACGCCCGGGTGGCCGAGATCAGGGCGGTGCTGGAGTCCTCGCACAAGCCCCGGATCAAGGACCTGATGGGCGGCCGGTTCGGCCTGCTGCCGATCGTCTGGGTGGGCATCGGGGCCTCGGTCTTCCAGCAGTTCGTCGGCATCAACGTGATCTTCTACTACTCCTCGTTCCTCTGGCAGTCGGTCGGCATCAACGAGAGCAACTCGCTGCTGATCAGCCTCTCCACCTCGATCGTCAACGTGGTCGGTACCGTCATCGCGATGTCCCTGGTCGACCGGATCGGCCGCAAGCCGCTCGCGCTGGCCGGCTCCGCGGGCATGGCGCTGGCGCTGGGCACCGCGGCCTGGGCGTTCTCGCACCGGGTCGGCACCGGCGACACCGCGACCCTGGCCGACACGTACGCGACGACGGCACTGGTCGCGGCGCACGTGTTCGTGTTCTGCTTCGCGTTCTCCTGGGGCGTGGTGGTCTGGGTGCTGCTCGGCGAGATGTTCCCCAACCGGATCCGGGCGCTGGCCCTGTCGGTGGCCGCGTCCGCGCAGTGGATCGCCAACTGGGCGATCACCGTCACCTTCCCCGACCTGTCGGACTGGAACCTGGCCGCCACGTACGTCATCTACGCCTGCTTCGCGCTGCTCTCCATCCCGTTCGTGGCCTTCTGCATCAAGGAGACCAAGGGGCGCACCCTGGAGTCGATGGGCTGACGCCGGCCGCCGCTCCGGCCACCGGCTTCCAGTAGTGAAAATATGTTAGACACCTGACCGTCGAGCCGTCATAGTCGCGCGGGTGCAGACGCCTCCCGCTCCCCCGCGCCGCCTCGCCTGGGCAGGCCGCAACTACCGCATCCAGACCGCCGCGACCGTGGTCAGCGGCCTCGGCAACGCCGGTGCGCCGATCGCCACCGCCTTCGCCGTGCTCGCGATCGGCGGCTCGACCACCGAGATCGGCTATGTGACGGCGGCCCGGCTGATGTCGCTGGTCCTCCTGCTGCTGGTCGGCGGCGCGCTCGCCGACCGCCTGCCGCGCCACCGGGTGATGGTCGCCTCCAACGTGTTCAACGGCCTCTCCCAGGCCGTTCTGGCCGTGCTGGTCCTGACCGGCACGGCCCGGCTGTGGGAACTGGTGCTGCTCTCGGCCGCCGGCGGCGCCGGGCAGGCTTTCTACGGCCCGGCCGCCGAAGCCATGATCATGCAGACCGTCAGCCAGGAGCACGCCTCCCGGGCCTTCTCGGTCTACCGGATGGCGCTCAACGGCGCGCAGATCGGCGGCGCCGCGCTCGGCGGCGCCCTCACCGCCGCGGCCGGGCCCGGCTGGGTGCTCGCCGTCGACGCGCTGAGCTTCCTGCTCGCCGCCGGGCTGCGGGTCCTCCTGACCGTCGAGGCCCCCGCCCGACCCGCGCGGAGCGACGGGATGGTCCGCGAACTACGGGAGGGCTGGCGGGAGTTCGCATCCCGGCGCTGGCTGTGGGTGATCGTGCTCCAGTTCTCGGTGATGATGGCGTGCGTGAGCGCCGTCGACGCCGTCTACGGCCCGATCGTCGCCGAGCAGCGCCTCGGCGGCGCCCGCGACTGGGGCATCGCGCTGGCCGCCGACGGCGTCGGCCTGGTGCTGGCCGGGCTGCTGATGGTGCGCTGGCGCCCCCGCCGGATCCTGCTGGTCGGCAACTACGGCGTGTTCCTGTTCGCGCTGCCGGCCGCCGCACTCGCCGTCGCGGCGCCGCTGCCCGTCCTGGTGGCGGCGATGTTCCTGTCCGGCGCGGGCGTCACGGTGTTCGGGGTGAACTGGATGATCGCGCTCCAGCAGGAGATCCCGCCGGACACCATGTCCCGGGTCTCCGCGTACGACGCCTTCGGCTCCCTGGCGCTGGCCCCGCTCGGCACCGCGCTGGCCGGGCCCGCCGCCCACGCGCTCGGCCTCGGCGGCGCCCTGTGGACGTGCGCGGGGCTGACGGTGCTGCTCGGCGTGCTGGTGCTGGCCGAACCGCAGGTCCGCCGCCTCGGCCGGCACGCGACCGGGCCCGCGGCCACGGCGGGGGCCGTCCCCGCGCCCGCCGGATGAACCCTGTGCGCCCCCCGGTGCGCCCGCGCGCCGGGCAACCACCGGGCCGCTCCGCGCGTCCGAACGGGCGACGACGATGTCGAGCCCGAAGGGCGCCCAGTGCCGAAACCTCTGCTGTTCCTGGATGTCGACGGCGTCCTGAACCCGGTCTGCCCGCACCCCGACGCGGGCTTCGACAGCCACACCCTGCTCGGCTACGCCGTGCTGCTCTCCGGCCGCCACCGCGACTGGCTGGACGAACTCGCCGGCACCTACGACCTGGTGTGGGCCACCACCTGGGAGGAGGAGGCGAACCGGCACATCGCGCCCGGGCTCGGCCTCCCCCAGCTGCCGGTGGTCCGCCTCACCGGGTACGTCCCGCAACCCGGTGACCCGCGCGTGCCCCTGATGGACCTGCTCTCCAGCCGCAAGTGGGCGCCGATCCTGCGCCACGCCGCCGGGCGGCCGTTCGCCTGGATCGACGACGTCATTCCCGACCGGCTGGTGCGCCGGGCCCGCTTCCGGCCCGACCGGGTCCTGCTGCCGATCGACCCGGGCCAGGGGCTGGAGCGCCACCACGTCGACCGCCTGCTGCGGCGGCCGCCGCGTCCCGGGCTGCTGTGCCGGGGGCGCCCGCTCAGGGCGTGGGCAGCCAGCTGACGTGGCCGGCCAGCAGCGCGTACCCGACGAAGGCGACGGTGTCGATCAGGGCGTGCGCGGCCACCAGCGGCATCACCCGGCCCCACCGCCGGTACAGCAGGCAGAAGACGGCGCCCATCACCATGTTGCCGACGAACCCGCCGACGCCCTGGTACAGGTGGTACGAGCCGCGCAGCACCGAGCTGGTGACGACGATCGCGGGCCACCCCCAGCCCAGCTGGCCGAGCCGGCGCAGCAGGTAGCCGAGGACGATGACCTCTTCGAGGATCGCGTTCTGCCAGGCCGAGGCGAGCAGGACGGGGATCCGCCACCACACCTCGGGCAGTCCGGACGGGGCCACGGTCAGGTTGTAGCCGGCCGCCTGCGAGGCCAGGTAGAGCGCCAGCCCGGAGCCGCCGATCGCGGCGGCGACGGCGGCGCCCCGCCCGAGGTCGCGCAGCTTGCGGGTGAGGTCGAAGCCGAGCACGCGCAGCGAGGTGCCCTCGCGGACCAGCAGGTAGCCGACCAGGACGACGGGCATCAGGCCGCGGGCGATGTAGTACACCTGCCAGGCGAGGTCCAGCCAGGGGCGGCCCGGGGCGCGCGAACCGTTGAGGGTGGCGATCTGCTGGCCGAGCGCGAGCGGCTGGGTGAGCGAGCCGGCGAAGCTGATCAGGGCGCTGAGGCCGCTGGCCCCGAGCGAGAGGCCGAGGACGATCAGCAGTTCGGCGCCGAGCAGCCGTCGGGCGAGGGGCTCGGCCTCGGGTTCGGTCGAGACGGTGCTCACGGCGGCTCCAGCAGGCGTCCGTACGGAAGGGTGGTCGCCCCGGGCGGTCGGCCGCCGGGGCGATCATCCTTCCATACGGAGGACCGATTCCCTGGTCACCCCGGGTTCACCCGATCGGCCAGGTGTGCACCGGCTCTCCCCCGCGCATGTACTCGACGTAGCGCCGGGTCATCGCGGCGAGCGCCGCCGGGCGGTCCATCCCGAAGTGCTCGCGCAGCCGGTGGAAGGTGGCGCTCTGCCAGCTCGCACCGTTGACCCGGCGCAGGCAGCGCTGCTCGATGATGCCCAGGTAGCGGTCCCGGTCGGCCGGCTCCACGCCCCACTCGTCGAGACCCTGGTAGGCGAGCGGCAGCAGCTCGTTCAGCACCAGCTCGGTGGCGGGCACCGCGCTCAGCCCGCCGCCGCGCCCGCCCCGGCCGGACCGCGGCCACTGCAGGACGGCGTCGATCCCCTGCCGGGCGGCGGTGTGGAAGTTGTCGTCGGCGCGCTCGAACGGCAGCCGCGTCCAGACCGGCCTGGGCTGTTCGGCCAGTACCCGGACGAGCCCGTAGTAGAAGGCGGCGTTCGCCAGGGTGTCGGCGACGGTGGGGCCGGCCGGCAGCACCCGGTTCTCGACCCGCAGGTGCGCGACGCCGTCCGCGACGTCGTACACCGGACGGTTCCAGCGGTAGATCGTGCCGTTGTGCAGGCGCATCTCGGCGAGCCTGGGGGCGCCGCCGGAGGCGAGCACCTTGGCCGGGTCCTCGTCGTCGCAGATCGGCAGCAGGGCGGGGAAGTAGCGCAGGTTCTCGGCGAAGAGGTCGAGTGCGGAGTCCACCCAGCGCTCGCCGAACCAGGTGATGGGGCGCACGCCCTGCGCCTTGAGCTCCGCCGAACGGGTGTCGCAGGCCTGCTGGAACAGCACCGGCCGGGTCTCCCGCCACAGCTCGCGGCCGAACAGGAAGGGCGAGTTGGCGCCGAGCGCGATCTGTGGCGCGGAGAGCGCCTGGGCCGCGTTCCACACCGAGGAGAAACGCTCGGGGGTGACCTGGAGGTGCAATTGGAGCGAGGTCGCCGCAGCCTCGGCGACCATCGTGACCGACTCCAGCTGGAGCCGCTCGACGCCCTCGATGTCCAGCGCGATGTCCTCGCCCCTGGCCGCCAGGATCTGGTCGCTCAGCAGGCTGTAGCGCTGGTTGTGGGACATCGCGTCCAGGCCGGTGTGGTCGCTCTCCAGGGTGGGGAGGATCCCGATCATCACGATCCGCGCCCCGGCCTCGGCCGCCTTGCGGTCGGCGTAGCGCAGGCCGGTGTCGATCTCCTCCCGGAGTTCCTCCAGCACATGGCCGCTGAGCCGGTGCGGGGCGATGTTGACCTCGATGTTGAAGCGCCCCAGCTCGGTCTGGAAGTCACTGGAGGCGATGGCGCTGAGCACCTGCTCGTTGCGCATCAGCGGCTGGCCCTGCTCGTCGGCGAGGTTGAGCTCGATCTCCAGGCCGATCAGGGCCCTCGGCCGGTCGAAGCGGTCCTCCCGGAGCATCCGTTCCAGCACGTCGAGACAGGACTGGAGCTTGCGACGGTACATCTGCCGGTCCGACAGGTCCGCACGCGTGGCCACGACCTTCTCGCCCATGGGTCCCCTCCTCCTAGGCCGATCGTGGAAGCATCATGCCCATCCCGAAGATCGATACCCGAAGGGGTCTAACGTCGTGACAGGCAAGGAAACTGACGCTCTCTCAGTTCAATACCGACTTGCCCCGCGCCACCGAACGTGATAAACAGGTCACCCTGCGCACCTGTTCGAGTAAATTCGCACTGCGCTCCAGCCCGGCCTGCCACCGCCCCGGCGTCGAAGACGCCACCGGGGCCCCCTACGGCGGCGGCCGCGCCCGCACCGCGATCATGCCCAACCGGACACGGCCCAGGTCCCGTCGCACCAGACACGCCACGCCGGTATGCCGCACTCGCACGCCGATCTCTCACGGAGAGGCGACCCCGCCATGACACTGCAGACCCCTCAGCCGCCGCCCAGCGCCCTGCGCGCCGTCCTGGCCGCACTCGACTCGGAGACCGCGCTGCGCCAGCCGGCCGCCGCCGCACTGCGCCATCCGGCCGGCACCCTGCTGCCCGCGCATCCGCTAGCCGTCCACGTGCTGGACGGGCCACGGCCCCGGCTGTCGGGCGCGCGGCGCACGGGATGGCGCTTCCTGATCAAGGACGGCGCCGACGTGGCCGCCGCGGCCGAGGTCGTCCAGGGTGTCGAGGGCCACACCTTCTCCCACTTCACCGCCGGGCCGTACCTCGACTCGACCGTCCGGGCCCTGCGCCAGGCCTGGCAGCTCGCCCAGACCTCGCGCGCCCGGCACCAGCCCCGGCTGCTCTCGATCCCCGGCCACTACGCGACCGCCCTGTGGCTGCACAACCCCGACGGCGACCCGGCGGCCGACCTGCTGATCCCGCTGGCACCCGCACCGCTGGGAGTGACCGCCCACCGGGCGTACCCGGCGGCCGACCTGGTGGCGCTCCTCGCCCCCGGGCCGACCAAGCCGATGGTCCTCGGCGTCTCCTGAGCCCCACCCGGAACACGACCCCTCCGAACGGGTCATCCGGAGTAGTCCGAACAGGTCATGCCCCGCATGACCTGTTTGGTACATATTTCCGCTCAACACCATCTGAACGGGTGATCTATGCCCACGAGTTGTGGCGCATGTCACCAAACTGCTGCGCAACGGGCGCCGGACGCCGACACTGGGAACCAGCGTGGAAGGGCCACCTGTCCTACCCACAGAATCGCCGGCTCACACCTGGGCCGGCGGGACAGGATCCGACTACCGCGGCGGCTCCCGGCGGACACCCGACGGCAACCGCATCACGGGGAGGATCGCAAGCGAAGCGAGGGTACGACCCATGTGCCAGCACCGTCCTGAGTGCCCGTCGGCCGACTCCGAGGACCGCGAAGCCGCCGCCGGAGTGGCCTGCCACCCCGAGCAGGGCTGGAGTCTGCTCTGCAACGGCGTCCTGCTGTTCGAGGACACCGGCGAGCTGCTGCCCGACGGCCGGGTGATCGCGCCCCGCCGCCCGCTGGCGGTCGCGGCCTGAGCGGTGCGGCGCGCGGTGCGCGTGCGACGGACGGGTGGGCCCCGGCGGAGACGATCCGCCGGGGCCCACCCGTCACTGCTGTCGGCCGAGCCGCAGGTCAGGCGCCGTACTCGTCCATCGGCGGGCAGGAGCAGACCAGGTTGCGGTCGCCGTACGCCCCGTCGATCCGGCTGACCGGCGGCCAGTACTTGTCGGCCGGGTTCACGCCGGCGGGGAAGACCGCCTCCTGCCGCGAGTAGCCGCGGGTCCACTCCCCCGCCATGGTGGCGGCGGTGTGCGGGGCGCTCCGCAGCGGGTTGTCGTCGGCGGCCCAGTCGCCCGCCCCGACCTTGTCGATCTCCGCACGGATCTCGATCATCGCGGCGCAGAACCGGTCGATCTCGTGCAGGTCCTCGGACTCGGTGGGCTCGATCATCAGCGTGCCGGCCACTGGGAACGACATGGTCGGCGCGTGGAAGCCGTAGTCGATCAGGCGCTTGGCGATGTCGTCCACGCTCACGCCCGTCTCCTTGGTGAGCGGGCGCAGGTCGATGATGCACTCGTGCGCCACCAGGCCGCCGGGGCCGGTGTAGAGCACCGGGTAGTACGGCGCCAGGCGCTTGGCGATGTAGTTCGCGTTCAGCACCGCGACCTGGGTCGCGCGCTTGAGGCCCTCGCCGCCCATCAGCCGGACGTACGCCCAGGAGATCGGCAGGATCGCCGCCGAGCCCCACGGCGCGGCCGAGATCGGGCCGACACCGGTGGCCGGTCCCGCCTCGCTCTGCAGCGGGTGGTTGGGCAGGTACGGCGCCAGGTGGGTGCGCACCGCGACCGGGCCGACGCCCGGGCCGCCACCGCCGTGCGGGATGCAGAAGGTCTTGTGCAGGTTCAGGTGCGAGACGTCCGCGCCGAACTTGCCCGGCTTGGCCAGACCCACCAGCGCGTTGAGGTTGGCGCCGTCCACGTACACCTGGCCGCCGGCCTCGTGCACGGCCGCACAGATGTCGGTGATGGTCTCCTCGAACACGCCGTGCGTGGACGGGTAGGTGACCATCAGCACGGAGAGCTGGTCACGGTGCTGCTCGATCTTGGCCCGCAGGTCGTCCACGTCGACGTCGCCGTCGGTCAGCGTCTTCACCACGACCACCCGCATCCCGGCCATCACGGCCGAGGCCGCGTTGGTGCCGTGCGCGGAGGACGGGATCAGGCAGACGTCGCGCTCGGTGTCGCCGTTCGCCCGGTGGTAGGCGCGGACGGCCAGCAGGCCGGCCAGCTCGCCCTGCGAGCCGGCGTTCGGCTGGATGGACACGGCGTCGTAGCCGGTCACCTCGACGAGCTGCTGCTCCAGCTGGCGGATCAGGGTCAGGTAGCCCTGGGCCTGCTCGATCGGCGCGAACGGGTGCAGCTGGCCGAACTCCGGCCAGGTCACCGGCTCCATCTCGGTGGTCGCGTTGAGCTTCATGGTGCAGGAGCCCAGCGGGATCATGCCGCGGTCCAGCGCGTAGTCGCGGTCCGACAGGCGGCGCAGGTAGCGCAGCATGGCGGTCTCGGAGCGGTGGCTGTGGAAGACCGGGTGGGTGAGGTACTCGTCCTCGCGCAGGAGCGCGGCGGGCAGCGCGTCGGCGCTCTCGTCGATCTCCACGGCCGGCACGCCGAACGCGGCCCAGACGCCGGCCAGGTGCGCACGGGTGGTGGTCTCGTCGCAGGAGACGGTGACCAGGTCCGGGCCGTCCTGGTGGACGTTGATGCCGTGCTCGCGCGCGGCGGCGGCCACCGCGGCCGCGCGGCCCGGGACGCGGGCGGCGACGGTGTCGAAGAACTCGCCGTGCAGCAGCTCGACGCCCCCGGCGCGCAGCCCGGCCGCGAGGGCGGCGGCGTAGCGGTGGGTGCGGCGGGCGATGTCCGCCAGGCCGTCCGGGCCGTGGTAGACCGCGTACATCGAGGCCATCACGGCGAGCAGCACCTGCGCGGTGCAGATGTTGCTGGTCGCCTTCTCGCGGCGGATGTGCTGCTCGCGGGTCTGCAGGGCGAGCCGGTAGGCCCGGTTGCCGTCCGCGTCCACCGAGACGCCGACCAGGCGGCCGGGCAGCGAGCGGGCGTACTCGGCGCGCACCGAGAGGTAGCCGGCGTGCGGGCCGCCGAAGCCCATCGGGACGCCGAAGCGCTGCGAGGTGCCGCAGGCGATGTCGGCGCCGAGCGAGCCGGGCGACTTGAGGAGGGTGAGCGCCAGCAGGTCGGCGGCCACGGCGACGATCGCGCCGAGCCCGTGGGCCTGCTCGATGACGGGCTCCAGGTCGCGGACCACGCCGGTGGCGCCCGGGTACTGGAGCAGCACGCCGAAGACGCCGCGCTCGGCGACCTCGGCGGGGATGCCGGCGGAGAGGTCGGCGACGACCACCTCGACACCGGTCGGCTCCGCGCGGGTCCGGATGACCGCGACGGTCTGCGGCAGGGTCTCGGCGTCGACCAGGAAGACACCGCCCTTGACCTTGGTGACGCGGCGGGTCAGCGCCATCGCCTCGGCGGCCGCGGTGCCCTCGTCGAGCAGCGAGGAGCCGGAGGTCGGCAGGCCGGTCAGGTCGGAGACCACGGTCTGGAAGTTGAGCAGCGCCTCCAGCCGGCCCTGCGAGATCTCCGGCTGGTACGGCGTGTAGGCCGTGTACCAGGCCGGGTTCTCCATGACGTTGCGCAGGATCACCGGCGGGGTGAAGGTGCCGTAGTAGCCCAGGCCGATCATCGGCGTGAGCACCTGGTTGCGGGCCGCCAGCTCGCGCAGCTCGGCCAGCACCTGGGCCTCGCTGAGGCCGGCGGGCAGGTCGAGGCCGTCGATGGAGCGGATCGCCTCGGGCACGGCGGCGGCGGACAGTTCGTCCAGCGAGCCGTAGCCGACGTGCGCCAGCATCTTCTCCTGGGCGGCGGTGTCCGGGCCGATGTGGCGGCTCTCGAAGGGACTGGCCTGCTCGAGCTCGGTGAGGGTCGCGGAGTTTCGCGGGCGACCGGTGTTCGGCTGGGCGTTCATGGTGGTCGAGGCCTCCTGGTCACGGACCGGCGGGGGCACGCACGCCCGTCGGCCGTGGCCGCTGCGGACAGCGGGCCGGCCCTGGCGAACGAACCCGTCAGGCCTCCCCCTCTGTCATCGGGACCTGAGAGCTTCGCCCGCACGGGGGGCGCGTCGGCACCCCGTCGGCTTGCACCGTCGGTGAGGGTGGTGGCCGTCGGCTCCCTCGCCGGCGGTCCTGCCCTGCTTTCCAGAGTGACCTATCCCACACGGTACGGATGCCTGAGAGATTCCGGGGAGGAGTTGCTCCTTCGGCGCCCCCGCCACACCTTCGAGGTGGCTGGGGACTCTCCCGCGCGGGCTCGGCGGTCGCGCCCAGGGTACCAGCGGCAACCCGCCGGATCACGGGCCGGACCCGGACGTTCGAGCGAGTACGTACCGCCACGCTCGGCCGATCGGGGGCCCGGACGGCGGCGCTCCGCTCGCCGGTGCCCGGTTCATGGCTTTTCGTATGAAGTGGCGGATGGGCAGGACCTTCCAGCCGTACGCCTGCGGGAGTTCCGCAGGAGCATCGCACTGGAGGAATTGAGTGCAAACCGACATCGACCCCCGCGACCTGATCGGACACCGGGCGGTCGACCGCAACGGTGACAAGATCGGCACCGTCGACGAGGTCTACCTGGACGACGCGACCGGCCGGCCCGAGTGGGCCGCCGTCCGGACGGGCATCTTCGGCCGGGACGCCTTCGTCCCGTTGACGACCAGCGAGTTCTCCGGCGAGGAGCTCAAGGTCCCGTACGACAAGTCCCTGGTGAAGGAGTCGCCGGACTTCGGCGTGGGCCAGCACCTGTCGCCCGCACAGGAGCTCCAGCTCTACCGCTACTACGGGCTGGACACACCCGGCAACGAGTCCGGTTCGGCGAAGGCCGACACGCCCGAGGACGACGAGCGGGCGGCCGACCTCGACTTCGGCGCCGTGGCGCCGGCGGCCGCCGCGGGCACGGCAGCGGGTGCCGTGGCCGGCACGGCCGCCGCCCGGAGCACCGGCCCGGAGAAGGCCGAGAAGCTGGAGAAGGCCGAGCGTCCGGACGGGCCCGCCGCGGCGGCCACGGCGACGGCGCCGCCGGCCGGGCTCACCAAGCAGGCCCCGGCGGAGCCGGAGACCAACGTCCGTACCGTCGGCGCCGCCGCCCCGCCGGCCGCTGCCGCCGCGGCGGCAGCGGCGGGGCCCGCCCCGATGACCGAGCGGCCCGCCCGGACGGAGGAGGACGCCGCGACGTCCTCGCCGAGCGGGCCGGTGGAGATCACCTGCCGCGAGGAGCGGCTCGACATCACCACCGAGTGGCAGGTGACGTACACGGCCCGGCTCCGCAAGTACGTGACCAGTGAGACGGTCGAACGGCACGTGCCGGTGGTGCGCGAGCGGGTCCGGGTGGAGCGGGTGCCGGTGACCGAGGGCGAGCGCGACGCGCTGACCCAGGAGGAGATCGCGACGGCCGTGGAGGAGGTGACGCTCCGCGAGGAGCGGCCGGTGGTCCGCAAGTACCTGGTGCCGATCGAGCGGGTGCGCCTGGTGGTGGAGCGCTACACCGACGACCACGTGGTGCGCGAGGAGCTGCACCGCGAGCACGTCGAGATCCACGACGACTCCGCACCCGGCGAGCCGGTCTCCCCCGGTACGGCGACGGCGCGCCCGGCCGCCGCGGCCCCCGCTTCCCCTGCTGCTTCCGGCGGCGCCGCCGCCTCGTCCACTTCGTCCACCTCGTCCACTTCGTCGGCGAGCCGCCCCGAGCCGCTGCGCTCGATGGGCTGAGTACCCCTCGCGGTCCCTCGGACCCCGGGCCCCGCGGCCCGGGGTCCGCACTTTGCCAAAGCTTCACCAATCGATATTTGACATGGTGAAGTATCGACCGGCATCGTTACTTCAGTTCGTTTACTTTCACTCGCCTGAAGCAATGTCCTCGGGCGCACGTACTGGAGGAAGCACCGTGAGTGAGGCACCACAGCCCACCACCGCGGCAGTCAAGCAGAGCAGTGCCCGGGTACTCCCTGCCCTGATCCTGGCGATGCTGGCGTTCAGCGTGGTGCAGACCGCGGTCGTCCCGATCCTGCCCTCGCTCGCCAGGGAGCTGGACGTCTCCGGCTCCACCGTCACCTGGCTGATGACGGCCAACCTGCTCTCCGCCGCCGTGCTCACGCCGCTGCTCGGCCGGTTCGGCGACCTGCGCGGACGCAAGCCGATGCTGCTGATCTCGCTGGCCGGCCTGGTGGCGGGCTCCGCCCTGGCCGTCAGCACCCACTCCTTCACCTGGCTGGTCGTCGCCCGCGTGCTGCAGGGCGCGGGCGGTGGCGTGCTGCCGCTGGCGATCAGCATCGTCCGTGACGAGCTGCCCAAGGAGAAGGTCACCGGCGGCGTCGCCGGGATCAGCGCCTCGATGGGCGTCGGCAGCGGCCTCGGCCTGGTGGCCACCGGCCTGCTGCTGGAGCACTGGAGCTACAAGTCGATCTTCTGGATGGGCCTGGTCTTCGGACTCATCGCGATAGCCCTGGTCGCGCTGCGCGTGCCCAGCGACCCGGTCGTCGACACCGAGGGCGGCGCCGACCCGCTCGGCGCGATCACCCTCGCCGCCTGGCTCTCCGCACTGCTGGTCGCCGTCAGCCAGGGCAACCATTGGGGCTGGACCTCCAACCGGACCCTCGGCCTGTTCGCCGTCGCCGCCGTGATCGCACTGGTCTGGGGAATCATCGAGACCAAGGTGAAGCACCCGCTGGTCGACATGACGATGATGTCGCGGCCGGCCGTGGCGTTCACCAACCTGGCGGGCCTGCTGATCGGGTTCGGCATGTACGGCTCCTTCATGGTGATCAGCAACTTCGCCCAGACCCCCGAGAAGCTGGCCCACTACGGCTTCACCGCGACCGTCCTGCACGCCGGCGTGATGCTGCTGCCGTCGGCGATCGGCAGCATGGTCGCCGCGCCGGTCGGCGCGCTGCTGATCGCCCGCCGCGGGCCCCGGCTGCCGCTCGTCCTCGGTGGCGTGCTCGGCGCCGTCGCGATGGCCTACCTGGCCACCCGGCACAGCCACGAGGCGGACATCTACACCGCCTCGGCGATCTTCGGCCTGGGCATCGGCCTCGCCTTCTCCGCGATGCCGGCCTACATCAACGGCGCCGTGCCGGTCGAGCAGAGCGGCATCGCCAACGGCATGAACGCGGTGCTCCGCACCGTCGGTGGCGCCGTCGGCACCGCCGTGATGGCCGCCATCCTCACCGGTGACACCATCCCGCGCCTGCCCGTCGCCCTGCCGACGCTGGACGCCTACGAGCACGCCTTCTGGACGGCGGGCGTCATCTGCCTGGTGGCCGGCGCCGTGCCGTTCCTGATCCGCCGGGGCAGGCCGGCCGCCACCGCGGCCTCGGCCGAAGCCCCCGGCCGGCAGACCTCCAGCCCCGAGCTGGTGAAGACCGACGCCTGACGAGGCGTCCACCCCCGCGGCCAGGGACAGGGCGCGGGGGGACCGGGCCACCGGGGATCGACGAGGGCATCGCGATCACCCACGGCCCGGCCCGGCACGCGGCCCCGCCCGGATCCCCTCCGGGCGGGGCCGCTTTCGTCGTCCGCCCCGGCCGGGCTACGGCTCCCGCAGTGGCAGCGGCCTCGACGGCTCCAGCTCCGGATCGTCCACCAGGAACGTCCGCACCCGGCCCGGCCCGCTCCACGGCGTCTCGAACCGCACGGTGACCCGCCCCACTCCGCTGCCCTGCACCCAGCCGGGGCCGAGCCCCGTGTGCGTCACGTCCTGCCCGGGGAACCAGCGCCGGGCGACGGGCGCCTCGGGCTCCCGGACGTCTGCGGGCTCCGGCGTCGGCTCCGTCTCCGCCGGATCCGGTTCCTCCGTCCCCGCCCCCGCCTCGGCCTCCGCATCGGCCCGGGCTCGGGCCTCGGCCTCGGCCGCCTCGCGCACCGCCTGCGCGAACAGGTCCTCCTGGGTGTAGTCGGCGAGCTGCGACACTCCGACGCCGAGCAGCCGGACCCCGCCCGTCACGTCGACCTGTGCGGCCAGCCGGCGCGCGGTGTCGGCGATCACGGCCTCGTCGTCCGTCGGGCCGCGCAGCGTCTCGGACCGGGTCAGGGTCGAGAAGTCGAACCGGCGCACCTTGAGCACGACCGTGCGCCCCGAGCGTCCGGCGGCGCGAAGCCTGCGCACACAGCGCGCGGCCAGTATCTCCACCTCGTGCATGATGCGGTCGCGATCAGCCAGGTCCACCTCGAAGGTGTCCTCCACCGAGACCGACTTGGCGTCCCGGTCGGGCACCACCGGGCGGTCGTCCAGCCCGAGCGCCATCTGGTGCACGCCCACGCCGTGCGCGCGCCCCAACAGGCGGACCAGCTCGGTCTCCCCGGTCTCCGCGAGGTCCGCCACCGTGTTCAGTCCGGCCTGGCGCAGCGCCTGCCCGGTGGCCGGACCGACCCCGGGCAGCACCCGGACCGACATCGGCCCCAGCACCGCGCGTTCCTGACCGGGCGGCACCAGCACCAGACCGTCCGGCTTCGCCTGCTCGGAGGCGATCTTCGCCATCAGCTTGGAGCCGGCCGCGCCCACCGAGGCGGTCAGGCCCGTCCGGCGCTCGATGTCCGCCCGGAGATCCTCGGCGAGGGCCAGCACGAGTTGCCCGCCGTCGGCGGCACCGGCCAGCGCCGGCCCGTACGGCCCGGCCTCCAGGTCCACGAAGGCCTCGTCCAGACTGAGCGGCTCCACCAGCGGCGACAGCTCCCGCAGCAGGCTCATCACCAGCTCGCTGACCTGCCGGTAGGCCTCGAACCGGCCGGTCAGGAAGGCCGCGTTCGGGCAGAGCCGCCGGGCCTGGGCCATCGGCATCGCCGAGTGCACCCCGAACTTGCGCGCCTCGTACGAGGCGGTGGACACCACGCCCCGGCCGCCGAGCCCGCCCACCACGACCGGTTTGCCGCGCAGGCTCGGCTTGGCCGCCTGCTCCACCGAGGCGAAGAAGGCGTCCATGTCGAGGTGGATGATGCTCGGCAGTGACCGCACCTGCCGATCATGCCGCAGGGGTCCGACAATCGAGCGTCCGGACGGATCCGCGCCCGCTCCGGTGTCGCGGGCAGGCAGCGCGGGCAGGCGGCGCAGGCAGGCAACGCGGTCAGGCAGCGGGTGGGGCGCCCGGACGGCTCAGCGGGCGCCCTCGTCCGCCAGCGCGCGCGGGACACCCTGCTCCTGCGGCCCGAGCAGGGCCGGGTCGGGCCGCAGCCAGGCGTCCAGCGCCGCCTTGCCCGCACCCGGGATCTCCCGCAGGCCGCCGTAGTACCAGGTGGCGTCGTGCCACTCCTCGACGCCGACCGCGTACGCGTCGATGCCCGCCGCCTGACAGAGCGCCAGCGCCCGTCTGACGTGGAATCCCTGACTGACCAGCAGCGCCCGGTCGACCCCGAAGATCCGGCGGGCACGGGTGCAGGAGTCCCAGGTGTCGAAGCCCGCGTAGTCGCCCACCACCCGGACCTCGGGCACGCCGTGCTCGATCAGGTACCGCCGCATCGCGTCGGTCTCGTCGTAACTCGCGTGCCCGTTGTCGCCGGTCACCAGGATCGCCCGCACCTTGTCGCGGCGGTACAGTTCCAGCGCGCCGTCGAGCCGGTGCGCGAGGTACGGGGACGGCCGGCCGTCCTCCAGCCCGGCGCCGAAGACCACCGCGACCGGCGCGGCGGGCGCGCTCCCGACGGTGCGGATCCGGTCCTCCGTGCTGGTGAACACCCAGGCGCTCGGCGCCAGTGCCAGCGCGCAGAACAGCGTGAGCGCCTGGAAGGCCCGGCGTTGTCCGCGGCGCCGGCGCAGCCAGGCCGTCCCCCTGAGTACGGCCCGCACGACGCGCGTCACCGGCACACCCCCTCCTTGATCGGTTCACCACCGGTGACGACGCGACAGGCCCGGACGGTTCCCCGTCCGGGCCTGTGCGACAGATGCCGGGTGGTGCTCCTGCGGAGGTGTTCAGCCCGCGCGGTTGCGGCGCTGGGCCAGCTCGTCGGCCGGGTCCTGTCCGACCAGCGTCTCGCCGGTGTCCGTCCGTTCGGCGTGCAGCCGGCCGAGGGAGGACTCCAGTTCCTTCCAGACCGCGCCGACGGCGATGCCGAACACGCCCTGACCGCCCTTGAGCAGGTCGACCACCTGCTGCGGGGTGGTGCACTCGTAGACCGTCGCGCCGTCGCACATCAGGGTCAGGCCGGCCAGGTCGCCGACCTCGGCGGACTGCAGATGGGCGACCGCCACCCGGATGTTCTGCAGCGAGACACCCGCGTCCAGCAGCCGCTTCACGATCTTCAGCGTCAGGATGTCGCGGAAGCTGTAGAGCCGGTGCGTGCTCGCCGGGTAGACCGAGCGCACGCTCGGCTCCAGCAGTCCCGTCCGGGCCCAGTAGTCCAGTTGGCGGTAGGTGATACCGGCCGCCGCGCAGGCCGTCGGGCCGCGGTAGCCGACCAGTGCGGAGGTGGGGGCGAGCCGTTCGATGTCCGGCTGGCCCGGCTGGACGGCCGGGAAGCGGCCGATCCTGGGCGCCGCCCGGGGCAGGTCCCCGGGCTCTGCGGGCCTCGACTCCCAGGAGTCCATCGCGTTCCGCGCGGTGCGCTGCACATGCACGGAGCACAGGCCACCCACGGCCACGTCATCGCCGGTGCTGGTCATGCCTACCTCCGTCCACTTGCGCTGCGGGCCCCGGCCGGGGGCGACACCCCGCAGCCACTCCTGACGGTAGGCAGTCACTCATGGCCCGTCAACGATCGCCACGCCGGGCAGCACGAACTGCGTCACTCAGGAGAGTGGTTTTTCGTGCCCCCAGTGTGGGTAAGTGGACGACTTTTAGCAAAATCCCCACGGGTCGCGGCACACCGCCGAGGCGTCAGCGACACCGCCCGCAGGGCCTACTGCCGGCCGGTCTACTGCTGGCCGGTCTACTGCTGGCCGCCGCCGAAGTCCTCGGGCGAGACCTGGTCGAGGAACTCGCGGAACTTCTCGACCTCGTCCTCCTGCTCGTCCGGGATCGCGATGCCCGCCTCGGCGAGGACGTCCTCACTGCCGTAGATCGGCGTGCCCGTGCGCAGGGCGAGTGCTATCGCGTCGGACGGGCGGGCGCTGACCTCCACGCCGCCGGTGAACACGAGTTCGGCGTAGAACACGCCCTCGCGCAGGTCGGTGATCCGGACCTCGGTGAGCTGCTGGCCCAGCGCCTCCAGCACGTCCTTGAACAGGTCGTGCGTCAGCGGGCGCACCGGCGTCATACCCTGCTGGGCGAAGGCGATCGCGGTCGCCTCACCCGGTCCGATCCAAATCGGCAGGTAGCGGTCGCCGCCCACCTCGCGCAGCAGCACGATCGGTTGGTTGGACGGCATCTCCACCCGGACACCCACGACGTCGAGCTCATTCACAGTCGCAACCCTATGGCCCACACCCCGGATATGAAAGCGCAACCGTCGGCCGCCTGGTCACAGGCCTGCGCGGGCCCGCTCCGGGCGGGCCGGATGATCGATTCCAAGGCCCCGGGGCGTCGCGGCGTCCGGGCCTGCGACCCGCCCCCCGTTCCGCCGGGCGAGGCCGGGAGCTGCCGGCCCGCCGCCGGTTCAGCGCGGCCGGAGCCCGTCGAAGACCACCTCGAAGATCCGCTGCCGGGCCGCCGGGTCGGTTCCGAGCTGCTCCATCGCCCGGCTGGTCCCGACCAGCAGGGCGATCAGCTCCGGCAGGCCCAGATCCGGGCGGACCGCCCCGGCCTGCTGCGCCCCGGCCAGCAGCCCGGCCAGCTGTGCCCGGATCGCCGTGCTCGACTCCTGCAGGGCCGCGTGCGCGTCCACGCCGGCGGCGGCGAGTGCCCGGGCGAACTCGTCCTTTCCCTCGGACTGCTCGATCACCAGGCGGAAGCACCCGAAGAAGGCCTCGGCGGGCTCGGACTCGGCGGCCAGCTGCGCGGCCCGGGCGGCGATCGCCTCCAGCCTGCGCACCATCACCGCCTCCAGCAGTGCCTCCTTGGTCGGGAAGTGCCGGAAGAGCGTGCCGACCCCGACCCCGGCGGCCCGGGCGATCTCCTCGGTCGGCACGCCGACGCCACGGGCGGTGAACACCTCCGTGGCGACCTCCAGCAGCCTGGCCCGGTTACGGGCCGCGTCCGCCCGCAACGGGCGTTCCTGGGCGCCGCTCATCCCTCCCACCCTTCCCTGCCGACGGCAGAGCCGTACTGGACAACCGGAGCGGCCAGTCCGTATCGTCGGAAACCTGAGTCGCCGGTCCGGTTCCGGCGACGGATCCGGCCGGGGGATGATCATGCCTGAAACGCTGTCACCGCGCGAGGTCTTCCAGAAGCTGCTCGACGGCATCACCACGGGACGATTCCCGGAACTCGCCGAGCTCTACAGCGAGGACACCGTGGTGGAGACCGTCTTCGAGCCGGTCGGGCCGCGCCGCATCGAGGGGCGGGCCGCACTCAGGGAGAGGTTCGCGGCGGTCTCCGCGCGCTCTCCCCTGGAGCTGGCCGCGACGAACGTGGTGATCCGGGAGACGGACGACCCGGAGGTGATCGTCGCCGAGTGGACCTACCAGGTGCACCACCGGGTGACCGGGCAGAACTTCGAGGCCGCCAACATCCAGGTGCTGCAGGTCCGCGACGGCCTCATCGTCAGCAGCCGGGACTTCCACGACCACCTGGCCCTCGTCGCGGCCGGCGGCGGAATCCCGCAGCTGCTCGCGGCACTGGACGGCAGGTAGCGCGGGCTCAGGGGCACGGGCATGCCGCCTCCGGGCTTCGGGCTCGCCCGCCTCGTGCCCGCAGCCCCGGGGCCGATCTCCTAGAGACGCGTGCGCATACCCGCCTGGACCATCGCGGCGTGCAGTCGCACCGACAGGGTGGCCAGGTCCCGCGCCGTGGTCTCGGCATGGGCCCGGGTCTGCGGATTGCGGTGCCGGCGCAGCGGGGCGACCACCTGGTCCACCAGGGCCACCTCACGGTCGGCGGCGGCCTTCATCGCCCGCAGGTGGCGCGGCTCCAGCCCGTACCGGCCGAGCTCCGCGACCAGGCGGGCCACTTGCAGGGCCTCGCCGTCGTAGCCGCCGTCCGGCCCCGGGGCGACCAGGCCGTAGGCCTCCCACTCGGTGAGCTCCCGCTCCTCGGCCTCGGCGGCGGCGAGCAGCTCGGCCCGGCCCAGCCGGACACCGTTCACGGACTCGGAGACCGTACCCAGCTCACGGTCCACCTCGTCCATCGGCCCCGGGCGGGCCTCCGGCGCAGGCAGTGCGGGGGGCGCCTCGCCACGCTCGATCGCGTCCAGATGCTCGCGGATGACCCGCAGCGGCAGGTAATGGTCGCGCTGCATCCGCAGCACGTACGCGAGCCGCTCGACGTCCGCCGGGCTGAACTTGCGGTACCCGGAGGGCGTGCGCTGCGGCTCCACCAGGCCCTCCGCCTCCAGGAACCTGATCTTGGAGATGGTGACCTCGGGGAAGTCGTCCCGGAGGAAGGCCAGCACCGCCCCGATGCTCAGCAGCTCGTCAGCGCGCCGCCGGGAGTCACCGGGACGCTGCATCGGACGGCTGTGCCGGCGGGGGCCTGCGATCACCCCCCGCGCGCCCTGCTGCGGCTGGGCCTGCGGGTGCAGGTCCGGCTCGCGGCCGGGGGGCACGGGGGGAATCGCCCCGAGAGATGTGGGAGGGTTCGCGCTCACTCGGGCTCCTGCCGAAGTCGTGTTCAGTACCCCCGGTGGTGGCTGGCGAAGAACACCAGCCGGTACTTCCCGATCTGCACCTCGTCGCCGTTGTTCAGCGACACCTCGTCGATCCGCTCCCGGTTGACGTACGTGCCGTTGAGGCTGCCCACGTCCGCGACGGTGAAGCCACCGCCCGGCGCGCGCCGGAACTCGACGTGCTTGCGCGACACCGTGACGTCGTCGAGGAAGATGTCACCCTGCGGGTGACGACCCGCCGTCGTCTTGTCCGAGTCGAGCAGGAACCGGCTGCCCGAGTTCGGGCCGCGCTGCACGATCAGCAGGGCGGAGCCCGGCGGCAGCGCGTCGATCGCCGACAGCACCTCCGGCGACAGTGCGGACTGGGTGCCCGTACCGGCCTGCGTGGCGTTGGGGTCGTAGGACTCCAGGCCGGAGATCGAGATGGTCGAGGTGGTCTCCGCGGCCCCCTCGGGCAGCACGCCTCCCCGCAGTGCGGTGCCGCAGTTGGAACAGAAGCGGGCGGCGACGGGGTTCTGGTTCCCGCACCTGGGGCACGGAGTGGGGCCACCCATGTTCACAGCCTCCTGGCGCGGCACACCCGACGGGTCGTGCCCGGCATAGGGATCCGGGGCAAACCCTCCACCAGAGGTTGAGGGTCCTGACGGGAAACCTATGCGCGGGGCGCCGGAAGGGTCAACCGACGCGCCGTAGCCAGTCGGATTACCTCCCTGCTGGGCTCCGGCGCCGTCCAGGTAGTAGGGACGGTCGGCTGCGTACTCGACGCCCTCGGGGGCGGAGCGCATGCCCGGCAGTGCGGGCTCTTCGTCGGCCCGGCGGTGGCGCGCGGTGGGCGCCTCGACAGCCGCACCACGGCGGTTGTTGCGGCCGAACAACTTCGAGAAGAAACTCACGGGCGAATCCCCTTGCGTGTGACAGACCCGCCCGCGGGGCAGGGTGAGAACCTCGGACAGGCTGCGTGCCCGGCCGGCGGCCGGGCTGGTGGGAGTGGTGCTCCGACAAACAGCGGTACGGACCAGTGTGGACGACGGCCCTGCGACGACCCCCACCGGGGGTTCCCCGCAGGTGGCAGGCCGTACGACCGGCGCGCCGTCACTTCGCCGCCGGCTTGGCGTACTGCGGCTTTCTCAGCTCGGTGAGCGCATCGACGACGACCTTCTGCTGCGCCGTGATGGTGGCACGCGCCTGGTGACTCTCCAGCGTGCGGACCACACCCCCCGGGATGTTCAGCGCGGGTGTCAGATCCTGCGGATTGCCGACGACGGTGAACCGGTACGGCTGCGAGACCTGCTTGCCGTCGATCTGCACCCCGCCGCCCGGTGCATCGGTGAAGTAGGTGTTGACCACCACACGCACATCGTTGATCTGAATCGCCTCCGCCCCCGCCGCTCTGAGTTCCTGCAGGGTGTCCAGCAGCATATCGGCCTTCACCTGCCCTTGGGGATCATCGACCGCGAGGACGATGCCCGGCCCCGTGGCCTTGACGGTTCCCGCGAGAACTCCGAGTTCCGTCGCCTTCTTGTTGGTCTGCTCCTGAGCCTCCTTGGCCTGGTTGGAACTGTTCTCCAACTGCGCCAGGGACTGCTCGAGCTGTGCCTTCTCCTGCTGGAGACGCTGTTGTCGGCTGTCCAGTTCGTCGAGGATGCGTACCAGATCCTCCTGGCGTGCCCCGCGCAGCTGATCGTGGTCGTTCGTGGAGCGCACCTGGATGGCCAGGGCCAGGCCCAGCGAGAACAGCAGCAGCGCCACCACCAGCTGGCCGCGCGACAACCGCGGGGGCCACATCGCGGCGCGCAGGCGCCGGCGGCCGGTCACGGCGGGCGTCGGATCCGGTACCTGTACCGGTTCTGGCTTCGGCTGCGGCTGCGCGGCCGGGGCCGGCTCCGGCTCCGGTTCCTCGACGGCTATCGGCGCCCCGGCCACAGCCTCGGTCTCGGCCACGGTCTCCGCCTCGGTACCGGTCTCGGTGCCGGTCTCGGTGCCGGTCTCGGATTCCGGCGCTGCCGACGGCTCGACCTCCGGCTCCACGTCGGCCACGGCCAGGTCAGCGGGGGTCTCTTCCGCCGGCTCCGTCACCTCCGCCGGTTCGACGGCCCCGTCGTTCTGCCCCAGGCCGTCTCCCGCCGGTCCGCCCTGCTCCTCCTCGGACCGAACCACCGCAGGACCCTTGACCGGCCCGCGGCCCGGCTCAGGCGCGGAAGACATGGCGCCTGATCGCGGCCGTGTTGGAGAAGATCCGGATGCCGAGCACCACGACCACGCCCGTGGAGAGCTGCGAGCCGACCCCGAGCTGGTCGCCGAGGAAGACGATCAGCGCGGCGACGACCACGTTGGAGAGGAAGGAGACCACGAAGACCTTGTCGTCGAAGATCCCGTCCAGCATCGCCCGGACACCGCCGAAGACCGCGTCAAGCGCCGCCACCACCGCGATCGGCAGGTAGGGCACGACGACGTCAGGCACCTCGGGCTGGACGAAGAGGCCGACGACCACCCCGATCGCGAGACCCAGTACGGCAATCACGGTCTAGTTGCTCCTGTCCCTGCGGAGTGCGACCCCGTGGTCGCGGTCGGCGAATGGCTGCTCGTAGCGGTCGTAGCGCTGGGGCTCGGCTTGCCACCGGAACGGCCGGCCGCTCCGGACGGGCTTGCGGAAACGGACGCGGACGCGGACGCGGACGCGGACACCGACGCGGACGCGCTGGGCGAAGCCGTCGGCGCCGGCGAGGTCGTCGGCGAAGCCGTGGACGAGGGCTCGGCCGTCGGTTCGGCGGCAGGCTGCGCGGTACGGAGCGTGACCCCGACCGCGGCGGGCAGCGTGAGCGTCCGCTGCACGGTGACGGTGTACTTGATGCCGTAGCTCTCCTGCAGCAGGTGCAGGTAGCGGCCGGCCATCCCGTTCTCGAAGGCCGGGCCCAGCTTCGGCCCGTCGCCGACGGCCAGCACCGTGTACGGCGGGACCAGCGGGCGGTTGTCCACCAGAATCGCCTCGCCCGCCGCCCTGATCGCGGACAGCCCGGTGAGCCGCTGCCCGTTGATCGAAACGGCTTCGGCGCCCGCCTGCCACAGTCCGTTCACGACGAGTTGCAGGTCGCGGTCGCGCAGCCGGCCGCCGTTCCCGAAGCCCTCGGCCTCCCGCGGATCGACGTTGCCACCGCCCACCGTGCCTGCGGCGTCCTCGATCACCAGGCGCACGCCCGGCCCGGAGACCTCGCCCGTACCGACCGCCCCCGCAAGGTCGGCGAGCCCACCGTCGCCGGACTCCTGCAGGGCCTGCTGCTGGGTGCCCTCGACCTTCCGCCGCAGGTCCTGGACCTGCTGCTGCAACTGGTCCGCCGCTCCCGTGGTGTCCGTGACGCGGTGGATCAGCGCGTCACGTTCCTTGGCGAGGGCGGGCTGCGCGTTGTGCGCATTGGCGGCTCCGACCGTGACGACGAGTCCGACCAGGGCAAGCCCCAGCCCGAACGTCGCCAAACCGCGCCGCGTGGTCGGGATCCGGCTCGGCCGCCCGTCCCCACGGGCCGCCGCGGCCTGCGCGTAGCCCTCGTCCAGGCCGTGGTCCATCACATTGGTCAGCAGGGACATCGAGGCGTCGGGGCGGTTGAATCGTCCGTCCCTGGCACTCGGCGTCGGCGTCGCTGGCATGCGGACCATCGTCCCACGTCGGCGGAGTGCCCTGACCACGCCCCCGGTGCCAACACCCGCACCCCGGACCGCCATTGTCGTCGAATCGTGACCAACGGGGCGAACCGGACATCGACCTGCGGGCAGAAAACGGCGGGGGCGGTGCGGCAGCTGCCGCAC